>DASTFY010000088.1:0-8552 GCA_035719525.1 Acidimicrobiales bacterium | reverse complement strand
GCCACCGGTCGATCTGGTCCGCTCCGGCCAGGCTCGTGGCGGACGCCAGCTCGTCGAGCAGTTCGAGCCCGGTCGCGGGCCCGTGCACCTCGGCCTCCGCCACTGCACGGTAGACGCGCACCACGGCCGTCGGCTGGTGCGACTCGAGAGCCTGGTACAGCTCGGCGATCTGGGGCCAATCGGTCTCCGTGAACGACGGTGCCAGCCCGTGGAGGACGGCGATGGCCGCCTGCAGCTGGTACGGGCCGGGCCGCCGCCGGCGCAGGGTGGACTCGACCAGTTCGGCGGCTTCGCCGATCGCGTCGTGATCCCACAGCCTGCGGTCCTGGTCGGCCAGCAGCACGAGGTCACCGGCGGTGTCGACCCGAGCCGCCCGTCTCGCGTGCGTGGCGAGAGACAAGGCGAGGAGCCCCGCGCACTCAGGCTCGTCGGGCATGAGCGCCACCGCCAACCGCGCCAGCCGGACGCCTTCGTCCGCGAGGGGCGACGCGGGCGTCGAGCTGCCCGCTGACTGCGTGATGCCCGATGGTGAACACCACGTAGAGGGTGGCGAGAACGGCCGGCAGGCGGTCAGGCAGTTCGTGGTCCTCAGGCACGCGATAGGGGATGCGCGCCATTGCGATCTTGCGCTTGGCTCTGCTGATCCGCTGGCCCATGGTCGGTTCGGCCACGAGAAAGGCCCGGGCGATCTCGTAGGTGGTGAGGCCGCACAGCGTGCGCAGGGTGAGCGCCACCTGCACGTCGGGCGCGAGCGCTGGGTGGCAGCACGTGAACAGCAGCCGAAGCTGATCGTGGCCGACCCCCGCCGGTTGCCGCCAGTTTTCGTCGTCATCGAGTAGGTGCACCGCGGCCCGCTCCTTCGTGGTGCGATTGGCTTCGCGGCGGAGGCGGTCGAGCGCGCGTCGTCGCGCCGCGGTCGTCAGCCATGCCGCCGGGTTGGACGGAGCTCCATCACGTGGCCAGCGTTCGAGGGCGATGAGGATCGCATCCTGGACGGCGTCCTCGGCGAGGTCGATGTCGCCCGTCCAGCGGATGAGGGTGGCCAGCACCCGGCCACCCTCGATCCGCAATGTCTCCGCGAGCGCGTCGCCCTGCACTTGTCGAGGCGGGCTCAGCCCTGGGAGAAGTCGATGCAGGGCCGAACTTCCACCCGGCCGAGCCACGCTCCTGGGATCTGGGCCGCCCACTTCAGCGCGTCGTCGAGGTCGGCGCAATCGAGCAGGTAGAAGCCACCGAGCACTTCCTTGGCCTCGGCGAAGGGGCCGTCGGTCGTGACCACGTCGCCACCCCTCTTGCCTCCGGTGACGTGAATGGTGGTGGCGGTCGAGGTCGGCTGCAGTGCCTCGCCGCCCCCGACGACTCCGGCCGCGCCGGCTTCCTCCCCGAAGGCGTTGTACTGGGCCATGATCTCGGCCCAGGCGTCGGGCGCGACGTCATTGTTCTCGTCGGCCGCTGAGCCGTAGATGAGCGCTGCATATCGAGGCATGTCTTGTTCGTCCCTTCCTTGTGTCGTTCTGTGTGGATGTAGACGCCCGTACGACGATCGGATCGTCGCGATTTCGACACGACGAACCTCATTCGGGACACGGTAGATCCGTCAAGGGCGGGGCGGCGCTTCGCCGATGGCGGCGACCAGCCCGTCGCAGTCCTCGACGGTCACCGTGAGCGCCGAGTGGGGTCTGAAACCGAGCACGCGAGGGATGCGCTGGCGGAAGTGCACGCACACGCCACGGTCCGGGTTGGTCCCGAAGGTGAGACCGTCGTCGGCGAAGGACACCCGGGCGCCGACCGAGGTGTACCAGCGATAGTCCTCGGTGACGTGCCCACCGGCGACGTTGTCGATGCCGGTATCGACCTTCAGGAAGCCGAACGTGGCCCGGAACCTCCCGTCGCCGGTCAACGTCACGCCGTCTCGTCCCGGGCGGGCGCCGAAGGGCACCCAGAACGCGGCGAAGCGCCAGTCGAACCGGAAGGGGAAGAAGGCGTCGGCCATGACGCTCAGCATGCCGCCCAGACGGCGCGCGGCGCGATCATCGCACCAGCCGACCGGGGGCTACCTTGCGGAGGAATGAGCCTCGCCCGCCGGGAGCTGGCCGATCGTATGGCCGAAGCCGCGTCCGAGTTCCTGGCATCACTCGACGTAGGCCAGCGTGCCGCGGCTTCGTGGACGTTCCCCTCGGACGACGAGCGCCGCCGATGGTTCTACACGCCCACCGACCACGGCGGAGTGCCGCTCGCCGACCTCACCCCCGGCCAGCAGCGCCTCGCCATGCGCCTGCTGGCCCGTGGCCTGTCGACGGCGGGGTACGTGACCGCGTCCACGATCATCGGGCTGGAGAACGTGCTCGACGCAGTCGAGGGGTGGACCTCCGCGTTCGACCGGGAGCGGGGAAGGGACCCGACGCGGTACTACGTGCGGGTCTTCGGGGAGCCGCCCTCGGGGACGTGGGCCTGGCGCTTCGGCGGGCACCACATCTCGATCCACCACACCGTGCTCGACGGCGAGGCCCACTCCTGCACGCCCTGCTTCCTCGGGGCGGATCCGGCATCGTCGCCGCTGCTCGGCCCCCACCCGCTGCGTCCCCTCGCCGGCGCCGAAGACCTCGCGCGGGACCTGGTCCGGTCGCTGGACGACGCACAGCGAGCACGCGCCGTGATCTCCGCGGTGGCTCCGCCCGACGTCATCGGCGGTAACCGGTCGAAGGTGTCCGACGGCGATCTCCTGGTCCCGCGGAGCGACATCTGGCGTCAGTCCACCGGCCTGCCTCGCCAGCGCGTTGACGCCCAGGGAGCCACGACCGAGAACGACGCCGGCCAGAGTTTCGAGGCGCTCAGGCTGAGCATCCACGATGGGCCGCCGAAGGGCGTGCCGGCCACGGCCCTCACGGCGGCCCAGCAGGAGATGCTCCGAGCCCTGCTCGCGGTCTATGTCGGGCGAGTTCCCGAGGAGCTGGCCGACGTAGAAGCCGAGAAGTACGCCGGTGATCGGCTCGACCACTTCGCGTTCGCCTGGGCCGGCGGGCTCGAACCGGGCCAACCGCACTACTACCGGGTGCAGGGCCCCCGGGTGCTGGTCGAGTACGACAACACCCAGCGCGACGTCAACCACATCCACGCCGTCTGGCGGGATCCCGACGGCGACTTCGGCGAAGACGTCCTGGCTCATCACCACCGGACGGCGCACTAGTCCACTAGTTGTCGGCGGCGGCCAGCCGGTCCCAGATGGTCACCAGGCGCTCCATGAGAGCGCCCTGGCCGCCGGGCATCACCTCGGCGGCGTGCCCCCGCCGCCGGAGCACGGACACATGGTCGCCGTCACGGCCGACCGCCACCGCCGTGCGCACTCGCTCACGGTCGGGATGGCGGCTCGGCCGGAGGCCGTCGGGTGGGCTGGCCCAACCCTCCACGACGAGGGCAACGGCGACGAAGTCCTCGCCCGGGAGCAGGTTGAACAGCTCGACGATGTCGTAGGGCTCGCCCTCGTCGACCAGGACCCACGTGAAGTCGCGATGGATGCCATAGAGGCGGGCGTCGAGACCCCAGGCCATCCGCTCATGGCTGGCTTCGAGGGCGAGGGTGGTCATCGTCAGGGCATCGGTCATGCCCGGAGTAGGTGCCTGAGCGCACCGGTTCCGGAAAGGGGATCTCAGGAGCGGAGGCCGGCGGCCACCTCCACGGAGCGAGCCGCCGAGACCACGGCGGGGCCGAAGCGCTGGCCGGGGCGCCGGCTCAGACGTTCGATGGGGCCGGACACGCTCACGGCGGCGACGACCGTGCCATCGGCATCACGCACCCCGGCGCTGACCGACGCCACTCCGGCCTCCCGCTCCCCGATCGACTCGACCCATTCCGGTCCGGCGCCCTTCGTCCGGCGATTCGCCGGCGATTCGCCGGAGCGGAGGATGTGCCCGGCCGAGCCCCGGTCGAGGGGGAGGAGGGCGCCCTCGGGCACGATCCAGCGCAGCCCGTGGGGGGACTGCAGCGAGAGGACGCAGCGCCGCCCGCCCTCCTCCGGCACGTAGAGCTGCACGCTCTCCCCGGTCTCGTTGCGCAGCGCCTCCAGCGCCGGGCGGGCCCGCGTACGCAACGGCAACGCCTCGGCCGCCGCTCGGGCCAGCCCGAGCAGCCGCAGGCCCAGCACGAAGCGGCCCTCGTCATCCCGGCCGACCAGCCCATGACGGCCCAGCGCCACGGCGAGGCGATGGGCCGTGGCTCGCGGCATCCCCGTGGCGGTCACGAGCTCCGACAGCGAGGCCGGGCCCACCTCCAGCGTGTCGAGCACCGCGGCCACCTTGTCGACGACGCCCGCACCGTCAGCTACCATCGCTCCCATGCAGCGAGCGTACCATCTCATTGAATGGGATCTCACCGCGTGGGACCATGTCGAGGGACGCCGTCGGTGACCGGGCTAACGCTGCCTCAGAAGGTGTGGGATCGCCACGTCGTGCACCAGGCGCCGGGCGAGCCCGACCTGCTCTACATCGATCTCCACCTGGTGCACGAGGTCACCAGCCCACAGGCCTTCGACGGGCTCCGGATCGGCCAGCGCCGCGTCCGCCGGCCCGACCTGACGGTGGCGACCGAGGACCACAACGTGCCCACGGCCGACATCGACCAGCCCATCGCCGACCCGATCTCGGCCCGCCAGGTCGAGGTGCTGCGGGCCAATGCGGCCGAGTTCGACATCACGCTGTACCCCATGGGCGATCCGGGACAGGGCATCGTCCATGTGATCGGCCCGGAGCAGGGTCGCACCCTGCCGGGCATGACCATCGTGTGCGGCGACTCCCACACGGCGACGCACGGCGCGTTCGGAGCGCTCGCCTTCGGCATCGGCACCTCGGAGGTCGAGCACGTGCTGGCCACCCAGACACTGCCCCAGGCCCGCCCCCGGTGGATGTCTGTGTCTGTCGAGGGCGACCTGCCCGCCGACGTGTCGGCCAAGGATGTGATCCTGGCCACCATCGGTCGCATCGGCACGGGGGGCGGTATCGGCCACGTGATCGAGTACCGGGGCTCGGCCATCCGCGCGCTGTCGATGGAGGGCCGGATGACCGTGTGCAACATGTCGATCGAGGCCGGCGCGCGGGCGGGGATGGTGGCGCCTGACGACACGACCTTCGCCTACGTGGACGGTCGACCCCACGCGCCGAAGGGAAAGGCCTGGGAGGAGGCGCTGGCCGACTGGCGCAGCCTCCGTTCCGACGACGATGCGGCCTGGGACACACAGGTCGCCATCGACGCCACGCAGCTCCGGCCGCAGGTGAGCTGGGGCACCAACCCCGGCCAGGTGACGAGCATCGACGGAACGGTGCCCGATCCCGACTCCTTCGCCGAGCCCAACGAGCGGGACTCGGCGGCCCGGGCGCTCAAGTACATGGGGCTCCAGGCCGGGACCGCACTGCGCGAGATCCGGCCCGACACGGTCTTCATCGGCTCCTGCACCAACTCCCGCATCGAGGACCTGCGCGCCGCTGCCATCGTATTGGAGGGCCGGCGGGTCACCGTGCCCCGGGTGCTGGTGGTGCCCGGTAGCCACGCCGTGAAGCTGCAGGCCGAGGCCGAGGGTCTGGACCGGGTCTTCCGGGCCGCCGGAGCCGACTGGCGCGAGCCCGGCTGTTCGATGTGCCTGGCCATGAACCCGGACAAGCTGAGCGCGGGGGAGCGGGCGGCCAGCACGTCCAACCGGAACTTCGAGGGCCGCCAAGGGAAAGGCGGGCGCACTCACCTGGTGTCGCCGGCCGTCGCCGCGGCCACGGCAGTGGCCGGCCACTTCGCCACGCCGGAGGACCTCGAGCGATGAGAGCGGTACGCGTCATCACCGCGACGGCCGTGCCGCTGCGCCGCTCCGACGTCGACACCGACCAGATCATCCCGGCCGAGTGGCTCAAACGGGTGGAGCGGACCGGTTTCGGCGCCGGGCTCTTCAGCTCCTGGCGGGACGACCGTGGCTTCGTCCTGAACGACGCCAGCTACGCCGGAGCCAAGGTGCTCGTCGCGGGCGAGAACTTCGGCACGGGCTCAAGCCGAGAGCACGCGGTGTGGGCACTGCTGGACTACGGCTTCGACGCTGTCATCTCGCCCCGGTTCTCCGACATCTTCCACACCAACTGCACGAAGAACGGGCTGGTGCCCATCGTGCTCGACGCCGCGGCCGTCGCCGTTCTCCAAGACGCCATCGAGGCCGACCCGACCGTGGAGCTGACCGTCGACATGGAGCGGCTCACGGTCGAGGCACCGGCCATCGGTTTCGCCGCGGCCTTCCCGATGGACAGCTCGACCCAGCACCGCTTCCTCGAGGGCCTGGACGACATCGGCATCACGCTGAAGTCGGCCGAAGCCATCTCGGCCTACGAGGCCCGCCGGCCGGCGTGGATGGCCGGCCACCCGGCGGAGGCGTAGCATCTCGCCCATGGAGACCGAGCAGTGGCGTGACGGAGAAGTGCTCGCCTGGACCGAGCGCGAAGGCCCGGGCCGAGGCCCCGACGGCGGCGGCCGGCGGTGGTGGTTCCTCCTGGCCGGCGCCATGTCCGCGGTCTTCCTCGGCATCATGTCGAGCGACACGCTCTGCCCTGAGCACCGTCTATGGGTGCTCTTCCTCGGCGGGGCCTCACTCATCGCGGCTGGCACGGCCATCGTCGGACTCATCGACGGCTGGGCCGGCGCGCCCCTGCTGGCGCTGGCCAGCTCGCTCGGCGGCGTGGCGATCGGCATGATCGACGCCATCCACTCCGTCAGCCGCGGACGGATCATCGCCGCCAGCTTCGGGCTGGCGTTCGCCGGTGCCTGCTGGCTGGTGTGGCGGCAGAGCCGGCAGCACCGTTGGGATCGGAACCTGGCCCGGTCCCTGCGGCCAGAGCCCCTCGCCGATGTCGAGGCGGCGCCGGTCGAGCCGGCGGTGCCGGCCGGCCTCTGAGCCCACTTCGCCAGTACCTGCTCGTCCGGCTGGCCGTTGGCCTGCCGCTGACCCTGGTCGCCGTTTTCGCGCTGGCCGTGACGATCCTTCACGCCCGTCAGGCCAGGGACTTCGAGCGCCGGGCCTCGGTCGGCTCCGGCCAGGTCATCGAGGCGTCCTCGGATGAGCAGTCCTGGATGCAGCACGTGGTGGTGGAGCTGATCGTCGACGGTCGGACCGTCACCGGCAGGGCACCGGTCCTCGACCCCCAGCGGTATCGGGTGGGTGAGGACGTGGAGGTGCTGTACGACCCCGACCGACCAGAGCGGATCCTGCTCGACGAGGAGCGCTACGACGCCGCCTCGCCGGGGTTGCTGTGGAGCGCTGTCCTCGTCGGCGGCCTGCTGCCCATGGCCATGGGTTGGTGGTGGGTGCGCCGGCTGCGGCGCACGGCGACGGCCGACGCGCCGACCTTCGCGATGGGGGTGACCGTGGAACAGGCCCGCCCTCGATGGTGGAACGTACGCCGGCCCTGGGTGACGTTGTTCCCCCTGGACGGACCGGATGCCCGCGCCGTCGGGCGCTACCCCCTCATGAGCGGCGTGGTGTTGGGCGACGTCGGAGCCACGGCCGAGGTCAAGGGGCAGGTGCGCGACGGCGGCCTGGTGGTTGCTCGACCGGCCGGATCCGACGCGGGCGCGGTCCTCTGGCCGCGAGGACGCCTGCGCGCTGACGCGCCGGCGCACTCCTAGCCTGGCCGGCCATGGATCCCCGCACGCCCGTCCTCGTCGGCGCGGGGCAGGTCAGCCATCACGCCGCCGGCCTGGACGACGCCCTCGAGCCGGCCGCGCTGATGGCCGAGGCGGTCGAGCGGGCCGCGGCCGACGCCAAGCTCGCCGGAGTGCCGGCGGCAGACTCGCTGCGGGTGGTGAGCCTGCTGTCCTGGCGCTACCGGGACCCGGCCCGATTCGTGGCGCAGCGTCTCGGGCTGACGCCGAGGGAGACCGCGTTGACGACGCAGGGCGGGAACAGCCCGCAGCTGCTGGTCAACGTCACGGCGGCGGAGATCCAGCGCGGCGAGCTCGATCTCGCCATCCTGGCCGGAGGCGAGGCGTGGCGGACACGGATGCGGGCCCGTCGCGACCAAGCGGTGCTGATGTGGCCGAAGCTGCCCGATGGCACCAGCCCCGATCGCACGATCGGCCACGAGCTGGTGATGAGCTCGCCCGGGGAGCTGGCCCGGGGACTCGTCATGCCGGTCCAGCTCTACCCGATGTTCGAGACCGCGCTGCGGGCCGCGACCGGAGAGAGCATCGACGCGCACCTGGTCCGGGTCAGCGAGCTCTGGGCGCGGTTCTCGGCCGTGGCCGCGAGGAACCCGTACGCCTGGATCCAAGAGGCGAAGTCGGCGGAGGAGATCCGCACCCCGGGGCCCGGTAACCGCATGATCGGGCTCCCCTACCCGAAGTACATGAACTCCAACAACGACGTCGACCAGGCCGCGGCGGTGATCATGTGCTCCGCCGAGCGGGCCCGCGCGCTGGGTGTCCCCGAGGATCGCTGGGTGTTCCCGCACGCCGGGGCGGACTGCCACGAGCATCCCTTCGTCTCCGACCGTTGGTCGCTGGCGGAGACGCCCGCCATCAGGGCTGGAGGG
>DASTFY010000087.1:0-2301 GCA_035719525.1 Acidimicrobiales bacterium | reverse complement strand
GCGCTTCTTGTGGGAGGTCGTGGCCGATGCCGCCCTCGATCTTCCGGGCGGTGTCGATATTGCGATCCTCACCGACCCCCGAGGGTCGGTGCTGCCCGATTCCGGCCGACCGCAGGCCATAGGGGTGCTGGCGTGGTGCTCGCCTGATTCATCCGCTGGTCTTCGAACACTTGTTCGTCTACCTACCGGGCATGCAAGCCTGTGAGGTCCACGACCCCACCTTGTACCGGCCGATCGCGGCGCCGCTGGAGCGCTGCGCCGAGCTGCTCGGGGTCGACCTGGCCGCCATCCAGAAGGCCGCCGCCCACCTTGAGCCCTATGTTATCTGGATCGTCCCCGGGACGGCCCGGCTGTCGTACCCTTGACCCGGACGCCGCCGATCACCTACCGAAACTGCCTTCGGAGAACTTCCGACCTGACTGGGCACGACGAGCTTGCGAGGTGTGCGAGGTGGTCGCCGCGTATGTCCTCATCCAGACCGAGGTCGGCAAGGCTGGGCAGGTCGCCGGCGCAGCCACCGCGATCAACGGGGTGCAGCACGCCTATCCGCTGACCGGGCCGTACGACGTGATTGTCCGCGCCGAGGCACGCAACATCGACAGCCTCGGCCAACTGGTCGTGTCGCGGATCCAGGCCATCACCGGGGTCACGCGCACCCTGACCTGCCCGGTTGTGCATCTGTAGCCCGCGGGGCCAACGCGCCTGCGACATACGCTGACGATGCCGCCGAGTGGTCCGTCCTGCAGGGATTCCCCGCAAGGTGCATGACGGTCAGCCTTGGATCGGGCGTTCGAGCATTGACAGCTCGTCTGTGCGGCCCGCCGGGGCGGCGCGGCCGGGTCGGCGTCCGGACCGGTTGACGTGGGACCGGCGACCTGAGGCAGCATGCTCGTTGACGGCAGGTCGGTCTTAGGGGCGGCGATGAATGTCACGGTGGTCGGTTCAGGCAACGGGGGCATGGCGGTCGGCTTCGACTGGGCTCAGCACGGCCACCGGGTGACCGTCTACTCCCAAGCCGCACACGCTGACAACATCGCGACGGTCCGGGCAAAGGGCGGCATCTCGAGCCGAGGTCGGCTGGAGGGCTTCGCCCCGGTCGCCTACGCCGGCACCGACATCGGGGCTGCCATGGAGGGCACCGAGACGGTGTTCGTGGTCGGGCCTGCATTCGCCACCGAGGACTTCGGTCGCGACCTGGCACCTCACCTGCGTGGCGGGATGACCGTGGTGATCTGTCCAGGCTCCTGCGGCGGCGCCCTCGCCTTCAAGCGGGCGGCCGGTCTGGCCGTGCACGATGCCAGCATCGTGGTCGGGGAGACCAGCACCCTGCCCTATGCCGCCCGTGCCGACGGTGAGGGCAACGTGCAGGTGTTCCACAAGTTCGACAAGGGCCTGTTCGCCGCGGCCGTTCCTCGCTCTGGCAACAGCCAGCTGTTGGCGACGCTAAGGGGTGTCTACCCCTCGATCAGCGAGGCGGCGACGGTCTTCCAGACCTCGCTGCAGAACGGCAACCCGGTGATCCATCCCGCGGTGACGCTGATGAATGCCGGCCTGCTCGAGCGGACCGGTGGCGGCTTCCGCTTCTACGAGGAGGGCATCACCCCCAGTGTGGGTCGCGTCATGGAGGCGGTCGACAACGAGCGGCTGGCGATCGCGGCGGCGCTGGGCGTGACGATCCTGTCCGAGCCAGAGCTCGGGGTCGTGCAGGGCTACATGACCGAGAGCAACTACACGAGCGGGTATTCCCGAGCGCCTGGCTTCCTGGGCATCAAGGCACCCGCCCGCATCGACTCGCGGTACCTCACCGAGGACGTCGGCTACACCCTGGTCTTCTTCACCGACCTCGCCCGGCGCCTCGGGGTGCCGACCCCCACGATGGACGCGATCATCGAGCTCACCTCGGTTGTCCTGGGCCGCGACCTGCGCGCGGAAGGAACCCGCACGATCCGCTCGCTGGCACTGGACCGGCTGAGCAACCAGGAGCTCCTCAGCCTTTGAGGAGTACAGAGGCTCGACATCGACCTGGGCCGGCTCCAGACCGATCGCTGACGGGCGCTCAGTGGGCGCCCGGCAGTGGTCTTCCCAGGGCTCGGTCAGCTACTGGCTGGCGCCCTCGCCGTGCAGCGCCTCCTGGAGCTCGCACTGGGCGTCGTTGGACAGCGAGCTCCGGAGGACGGTGCCGCCGTACCTGGACATCGCCTCCACGGCCTTGTCCGGGGTGGCCTTCTCCACCACCATGAACAGCGCCGAGGTGCCGGGCTGGAGCATGTCCCGTGGACGGCCGCTGGTACGGCCGAGGCG
>DASTFY010000086.1:0-10147 GCA_035719525.1 Acidimicrobiales bacterium | reverse complement strand
GGCGAAGCTGATGGTTCCGTTCCCTGCTACCGCGCTGGTCACGTCGATCTCGATCCAGGTGTTGACGGCGGCGGCGCCCACGCTGGCCACCGGCGTGCCGGCGATGGGCGGTGCGTTGGACCACGCGAGCGTGGTCTCGGACCACGTCGGCGCGACCGTGTACCAGGCGCCGGCGTTGTCCGTGCCGTCGGTGACGTACAGCCGCAAGACGGCTCGGGTGACCGTGCCGCTCACACCGCTCACATCGAACCGCAGGTACGGTCGATACTCCTCCGGCGGGCTCAGGAGCCCTCGGATGTAGTCGTAGGCGCCGTAGTTCTTCGCCGGTGAAGCGGCGCTCACCATGGCATCAGCGGCGACGGGCACGGTGACGGTGCTCACCGGCGCGGTGACCGTGATCGTGGTCGTGGCTTGGCTGGAGCCGTTGGCGTTGGCGGCGGTGAGCGTCACCGTGTACGTCCCCGCACCGGTGAAGGTGTGGGACGGGCTCTCGAGGTTGGAGCTCCCCCCGTCGCCGAAGTTCCAGTTCCAGCTCGTGGTGTTCGCGGTGGAGGCGTCAGTGAACTGGACGGCGAGCGGTGCTGCCCCGCCGGTGGGCGTGGCCGTGAAGGCGGCCAGCGGAGGCGAGGAGCCGCCGCCCACGGTGATCACGAGCTGAGGCGGGTTGGCGCTCTCCTTGGACGCGTACCTCAGGCTGTTGGTGCTGTTCGTCATGGCCGCGAAGCTGAATGTTCCATTGCCCGTGACGGCCGGGGTGACGTCGACCTCGACCCAGGTGTTGAGCGTCACTGCGCCGACGTTGGCCAACGCCGCGCCCTCGAGCAGAGGCGCGTTGTTCCAGTTGACGGCCGACTCGCTCCAGGACGGGTTGACCGCGTGCCATGTCCCCCCGCTATTCGAGGCGTCGGTCACGTACAGCCGCAGCACGGCGCGAGCGACCGGCGCCCCCAGCCCGCTCACGTTGAATGCGACGTACGGCCGGTACTGGGAACTGCCGGCCAGGGCGCGCAGGTAGTCGGCGGAGCCGTAGTTGTTGCTCGCCGACCCGGAGTTGACGAAGGAGTCCTTGGCCACGGCGAACACCGTCTGCGGGCCGGTCACCGTGACCGATGTCGACGCGGTGGTGCTGCCGTTGGCGTTGGTGGCCGTGAGCGTCGCGGTGAAGCTGCCCGTCTGGGTGTACTGATGCGACGGGTGCTGCGCTGTCGAGCTGCCGCCATCCCCGAAGTTCCAGCTCCAGCTCGTCGGGTTGGGGGCCGACGTGTCCGTGAACTGGACCGTCAATGGGGCCGCGCCCGACGTCGCCGTGGTGGTGAAGGAAGCCGTGGGCGGAAGCGAGGCGTCGAGGTCGACGACGTTTAACACCTTGATCGCGTAGCGGTCGGGTGAGCCGGCGGGATAGCTGTCGTAACCGTCCCAGATGAACAGCTGGTCACCCACCACGTCGACAGCCCGAGAGTCCTTGATGCCGTAGGGGGCGAGGTTGAACGTGTGGTTGGGGATGAGCGTCCTGGCCGCCCAGTTGATGCGGTACAGCGTGTCCTTGCTGTTGACCACCCACAGGTCGGTCCCGTTGGACGAGACCCCAATGCCGTCGATCTTCCCGGAGATGCCAGGCACGGTGAAGTTGTTGCTGAACGTGTTGCTGAGGTAGTCGTACTTGTAGATGACCTTGCCGAGCGCCGTCCAGAGCTCGCCGCTGACCGCGCCCACCCCGCTGAAGTCGTTGAGCGGAGCGGTGAAGGGCTGGAACGACTCGACCTGGAAGACTCCCTGGGCGTCGCGCTTGAGGCGGAACGCGGCGGCTCGTATGGCGCTGGTGCAGCACGGGCCCGAAAACACGTAGAGCGCGTCGTCGTCCTGGTCGTAGGTCATGGCCTCCAGGTCGAAGGCAGTGTTGGTCCCCGCGGTCTCGCTGCCGCCGAGGCGCACCGCGGCGGCCAACTGAGCCTGGGTGATCGTGCGCTTGTACACACCGGTGTCGTCGTTGATCTCGTACAGGGCGTGCGCGCTGTCGTCGGCCAACCAGATCGAGTTGTCTTGCGGGACGAAGGCCATCCCTTCGGCGTCCTTGGGCTTCACCGTGCTCTCCGCGATCGGGTTGGTGGTGATGACGCGAGCCTGTTCGAGCCCCGGGTGCGTGTACACGGGAATGTCGGCCGCGGCGGTACCCGCTCCCGCCAACACTCCGACGACGCTGGCCATCACGAGAGCAAGAACCTTCGACGCGGACTTGCGACGGTGGAGCTTCATGGTGCTACCTGACCTTCCCTCATGCGATTGGTGTCGAGTGCGAGGAGCTGCGATGCCAGCTCCGGGATCGCTGCGGCGAGTCGCTCGTCCCCGGAGTTGCAGACGGGGACGACGGCGGGAGCGCAGCCATCGGCCCGCGCGTCCCCCCACCAGCCGACCAGGCTCGCCGCATCGGCCGCGGCCCGCTCCAGCTCGGCCAGCAGCTCGCCATCGGCCAGCGCCTCGAGTCGACTCTGACGCTCGCCCCGACCTCGGAGACGGACGACGGTCTGCTGGTGGGACGCTTCGACCCGCAGCACGGCATCGGGCAGCACCCAGCACCACTCCGGCCGCTCCAGCAGGGCCTGGCCGGCACTGGCATCGCCTCGCAGTCCCGTGGACCACAGGCTCATCAGCGCCGCTTGATCGAACACGTGGAAGCCCTGCACCCGACGGCAGCGGCGCACGAGCGCTCGGATCGTCAGCCAGTTGAGCGTGATGGCCAGGGCGTCGCGCCCGCGTTGCTGACCCGACATCGCCACGGCAGTGGCCATGCGTCGCGACGGCCCGGGCGAGCGGACCGCCTCGCCGAGCGCCAGGGCCAGCTTGCGGGCGACGCGCCGCGCCTTTGGCGTGCTCGGCCCGACCGGCGCCATGGCCAGGCAAGCCGGGATGCTGCGAGCTCGCAGCTCAGCGACCAGGGCGCGTGCCACATGGCTCTTGCCCACCCCGGCTCCACCCACGCACTCAACGACCATCGTCATCGGTCAGATCCTCGAGAAGATGGCATCGAGGGCGTCGGCCAGCACCGTCCGGTAGGGCGCGGTGGCATCCAGCTCCACGACGCCGAAGCGGGCGCCGGGGAACAAGAGGCTGTTCACCACGTCGATGCGCCAGGAGAGGTAGGGCTGCCCGTGGTCCGGCCGCCGTCCCAGCGCGGTGGCGGGGTCGACGCGCAGTCGGAGGACCAGATCCGGTGGGAACAGCTCGGCGGCCTCGTAGGGTCGGGCCTCCAGCGCGGCCAGCGAACGCTTCAACCTGCTCGGCGACGCTTGCCAGGCCCCGAGCAGCGGTCCGTCGGTACTCCCTTGCACCTGGTTCTGCGGCCAACGGTCGGTGATCACCAGCAGGCCACGGGTGCGAGCCCGCATCGCCCGCGCCAGTTTGCGGTCCTTCTCGTGGGCCAACGTGAGCGCCCAGACCACCTTGGCCGTGCTGATGCTGCCTCCGGAGGTGCGGCCCGGCCCGGCGGCACGTTCCGCGTTGGCACGCGCCACCGCCGCCTTGCCGCCGAGCAGGCGTCGACGGGCCAGATTCAACGGGAGGCGGAGTAGCGACGCCCGCCCGTCACCACTGCCGAAATAGACCGGGTACGTGTCGAACTTGGGAGCGAACCACCGGCGCAGATCGCCGACGAGGGTGGACTTGCCGGAGCCGTCGGCTCCGAGCACGGCGACGATCACCCCGCCGGTGCCGCCCCCGCGGCCGTGGAGCGTCGGGCGAGGTGCGTAGTGTCGGGCCACGCCGCGCTGGAACCATGCCAGCTCCCGCCGCCACCGCACCAGCGCGGCCGGCGCGCTGGCGTGAGAGGCCTGCGTGCGCAGCCGCCTCCGTGCGACGCGATGGAGATGCTCCAGGCTGCGGATGCTCGCGCCCTCGGCCACACAGCGCTCCACGGCGTCCGCGCCGCGCCGTCCGAGCCATTGCTGAGCGACGGCTCGGACCTCGACTTCGTCGGTGCTCTTCATGAGCCACGCCAGCTCGTCCCGCAGCGCGGCCGGGGGCCGGCCGGTGACCACCAACTTCAGTCGGTCACGCCAGCGCAACTTGAGCGCGGCGCGGAGAGCGCACAGCACGACTTCCGCGGCGGGCGCGGTCACGTACGTCCCGGTGCCCTCGTCTCGCACCCGGGTGTCGAGCACGAGCTTCTCCCAGGGCAGGCGGAAGCGTTTGAGGTGGCGCTCACCCGTGGCCAAGCGCCAGTGGACGTGGAAGTGGACGAGCTTGCCTTCCCGGGGGTCGATGCCGAAGAAGTCCTCCAGGCCGGGCTCGTTGCGAGCGGCCGCCACCCTCGCCCGTCGGCAGCCGAGCTCGCTGAAGATGGCGTAGGCCTGGTCCATCCGCTCCGGATCGATGAGGACGTCGAGGTCGGTGTCGCCGGCCATCGCCGCGCCCAGATGCTCATTGCTCTTCCAGTGGCAGTAGGCGAGGCGCGCCTCGTCGAACCGGGCGAAGACCAGGGCAGCCAGGCCCGCCCCGTCCTCCGCTACGTCCTGCCCCGTCATGGGCCTCCCGTCGCTCGTCATGTCGCCTTGTCCTTGATCCGCTTGATCACCCACAGCGCGTCGGGGCCGAGCACGAGCTCCGGCGCGAAACGCGCCGCAGTGAGGAGCCCGACCGCGACCGCACCGCCGGCGCCGACGAGCACGACCAACGCGCCCGCGCCAGCCGAGCGCAGCGCCGCGGTGCAGACATAGGTGGCCACTGCGGTCGCGGCGGCCAGGGCCAGACCACGGACGTGGGCGGTCAGGAATCGAGTCCAGGACATCCCGGTAGAGGCGAGGCTGAGCGCGGCCATCGCGGCGTAATTGACGACGATGGCGAAGAGCACGCCCCAGGCCACGCCGGTGATGCCCCAGCGCCTTCCGACGAGCGCACCGGTGACGACCAGCGCGGCGTAGATCGCCTGGCGCCAGGCCCGCTTGTACACGGTGCCGACCGACCGGGCGAGAGAGTCGCTGATCTTGTAGCCGGTGCGGCACACCAGCCCCAGTGCCAGCACCCGCAGAGGCGCGACGACCGGACCCCAGTCCGGGCCCAGGAGGACCCGCACGATCTCGGGGGCCAGCATCACGATCAGCACCGACAGCGGTGCCATGACCGTCGCCACGAGCGAGATGCCCCGCCGATAGGCCTCGGCCAGCCGGGCCCGGTCGTGTTGGAAGCTGGCCATCACCGGGAAGAGGACCCGGTCCATCATCTGGCCCAGGAGCATCGCCGGCATGGCGACGAGCTGGTACGCCCGGCTGTAGTAGCCGAGGTCGCTGGCGGTCATCCACCGACCGATCACGAAGTAGTCGCCTTGGCCGGCGGCGTAGTTGAAGACCTTTCCCGCGGTGAAGCCGCCGCCGAAGTGGAGTATCTCGCCGGCGGCGGCCCGATCGAACTCGGCCGACACTTCGGGGCGCCGGAGGGTGAGGAGCAGCGCACTGTGCACCGCCACCTGGGCCAGGTTGGCTCCGACGAGCGCCCAAACCCCCGCGCCCGCGACCGCCAGGATCACACCGACTGCGCAATACCCGACGAAGAAGGACACCGCGTCGGCCATGGCGAGGCGACGGAAGTCGAGCTCGCGTTGCATGAGCGCCTCGGACAACACCGCTGGCGCTTGCAGGACGAACGAGAACGACAGCACGAGCAGCACCGGCTCCAGGTTCTCGAATCGGAAGAAGCGCTCCACGACCGGAGCCATCAGCACGGTGGCGACGGCGACCGCCAGCCCGCTGACCACGGCCAGCCAGAACGCCGTCACGCGATGACGCCGCTCGAGCTGGGGTCGCTGCACGACGGCAGGGCCGACGACGGACTGCGTGAAGAGCTTGCCGATGCCGATGACGAGGAGCGTGGCGCTGATGACACCGAAGTCGTCGGCGGACACGTAGCGGGCCAACACCGCGAGGACCAGGATCTGCCCGAGCGCCTGGGAGCCATAGCCCAGGCCGGACCAGGCGAAGCCGGACACGGCGTGGCCGCCCAGGGAGCGCGGCGCCGCGACAGGCGCGCCTGTGGTCTCCGGCGTCCGCGGCTCGTTCATGATCCGGTCCGGACGAGCTCGTCGGCTCCGGGGCCTGATGGTGGCGAGGTGGCCGCGCGCTGCTCGTCGAAGACCATGGCGAGCGGGAGGAACAGCCACCAGTGCCGGTAGTGCATCGTTTCTCGGAAGAGCGACGCCGCCAGATAGCCACAGAACAGGGCCCGGGCCAGGCCACCCCGCCTGGTGAAGCGCCACACGGTCACCCACAGCAACACCAGCCCGGCGAAGCCGATGATCCCCCGTTCGCTCAGGTAGGACAGCGGCTCGTTGTGGGTCTCCGTAGCCAGGGCCAGCAGGCTCAGGTCCCGGCTACTGCCCGGCCCGGTGCCGAGAGGGTGAGCCGCGAAGTTGTCGATGGCGTCCTCCCACACCTTGAACCGCGTGCTGCCACTGCGATCCAGCCGGGCGGCCGACAGCCCCGACTCCTGCTTGGCGCCGGGTCGGTTGAGGTAGGAGTTGATGCCGAACGCCGTGGACAGGGCGAGAACGATGACGGTGCCGAAGAAGGCCACCCGCAGGCGCTCGCGCGTGCGGGTCTGCGTGCACACCCACCTGAACAGCAGGTAGCCACCGGCCACGATGAGCTGCAGCGTGGCCCCGAACGAGCCGGTGCGGTAGAGCCCGATCAGGCCCACGGAGACCATGACCACCCGCACCCATCGTGAGCGCGGGATCACGGCGAAGAGCACCACCGCACACGCCAGCAGGTGGGCGGGGATGTTCGGGTTGACAAAAGTGGCGCGGGCTCGAAGGCTGTTGTCGAGGATGAGCGTCACGGTGAGCACCGTGACCGCGACCATGGCGGCGCCGAGGACCCAGCGCAGCATGGCCGGCCGGGATCGCCGCAGGACGTCGAGCACGGCGAGGAACGAGCAGAACACGGCCACGTCGCGGACCAGGTCGTCAATGACGAACCCCCTGATCCCGACGTGCGTGGCGGCGATGAGCGAACCGCCGAAGATCAAGGTCAGCGGAGCCACCAGCCGGCCGGCTTCGGATGCGGAGCGGGAGGTGTCCTTCGCGACGTGGATCAGCCACGTGACGATGAGGGCGAAGATCACGACATCCGTGATGACGACATTCGACATGAGGCGGGGCTGGTTGCCGCCGAGGAATACGACCGCGATGAGCAGGAAGATGACTCCGGTGGTCACGTCCGCCAGCGGGTGTCCGTCGCGGGGGCCCGTCGGCCGCGAGAGCGCGATCATGCGGCCCGCTCCAACGTGCGCTCCAGCACGCCCTCCACTACGGCGCGGTAGCCAGACGTGATCGCCTCAGGCGACCACGGCCTGCCGTCGATGGGGCGGCCACGCTGGCCCGAGGTGATGAGCGCGGCCGTCGCGGCGGCGGCTCCGGCCACGTCACCGAGGGTGACGATGGTCCCGGTCGCTCCCAGCTCGACGAGCTCGTTGGTCCCGTCGACGTCGTAGGCGACGAAGGGCGAACCGGCCGAAGCCGCCTGGACGAGCACCTGGGAGACGCCCTCGGCCCGGCTGAGCAGCACGACGACGTCGGCCGCGGCGATGAGGTCGACGACAGGGGACACGTAGCCGAGCAGAGCAACGTCCTCCGTCCGACCGGCGGCGGCGAAGGCGGCGCGGAGCCTCTCTTCGAGCGGCCCGGACCCGGCGATCGCCAAGAACGGACCCGGGGAGTGTGCGGCCACGCGTTCGAAGAGGTCGACCAGATCCCAGACCCCTTTGCGCTCGTCGAGGCTGCCGACGTAGGCGATGAGCGGCCGCGCCACGGGCAGGCCGAAGCGGCCCTCGACGCGCGAACGTGCCTCCTGTTGAGCAAGGCCGGCCGCCAACGGCACCCCCGACCGGACGACCTGGAACTTGGCGGGCGGGATGCCGAGGTCGCGGTAGCGGCGAGCGAGGTCCCGGCCGACGACGGCGTAGCGAGCGGTGAACGGGGCCAGGGCACGTTCGGCCGCCTGGAAGACCAGCGAAGCGGGGAGCGGATAGCCGGGTCCGAAGCTGGCCATGGAGAGCGAGTGCACGACGGGGGGGCGGTGAGCGAGCAACGCCGCGGCGCGACCGACAACACCGCCCTTGGACTGGTGGGTGACCACCAATGAGTACCGACCACATCGAATGGCTCGCGAGACGCGAGCAATGGCTCGGAGGTCGTTCACGGGACTGACCTGTCGGAGCAGGGCCGGCTCCACGGTGATGGTCGCGGCGGGCAACTGGGCCGCGGCCAGGGCGCGGTCGGACTCGAGCCCGACGATCACGTCGTGCTCGAACTCCGGCACCGCGACCATGAGATCGAGGAGCCGGCGCTCCGAGCCACCCCGTTGGTAGCGCGTGCAGATGTGGAGGATCCGAGGGTCCGACCCTGGTCTTCCCCCCGCCCGGCGCGTCATCCGCACCCCTATCTCGTCGGCCCGGCTCGACGCGTCAGCCCGACGTCAGGGTCGGCGACGGCCTCCATGGCGGTCTCGATCTGGTCAGGCTCGAGCTCGGTTGCGCTCGCCTCGCGATCGGCCGGGACCCTCACATCCTTCGACGTGCGGGCCTTCGCCTTCGCCCGGCGCTTGGCCCGGCGGCCGCCGCCCGACTCGATCAGGACCAGCCCCCGAAGATGGGCTCCGACGGCGTCCAGCCGCCGCTTCACGACCTCGAGGTCGTGGCGGCTGGTGGTCCCGACCGCTCCTGTGAGCACGACGTCGTCGACGTGCTGAGCGAGAGCCAACGTCTCGGCGGCCTCCAGCGCCGGCGGGAACTCGATGATGACGCAGTCGGCCTGGCGACGAAGCTCGTAGATGACGTGTCCGACGGCGGCGGTCCCCACCAGACCGACCGGGTCCGACACGCCACCACCGGCGGGTAGCAAGGCGAGGGCGCCCGAGCCACCCGTGGAGAGGTCACACAGGGCATCCTCAAGGTCGATGTCACCGGCCAACACGGCGGCCAAGCCGGGGGCATCACTCGCCACACTGCGACGCAGGTCGGCGTCCACCGCGACGACGTCGAGACCGCTGCGGGCCAACGTCACCGCGAGGTCCATCACGAGCTCCCCACCGCGATCGGCTCGCTTCGGGCCGACCACCCCGACCACGACGGGATCATCGCCCGGCTTGCGGTAGCGCAGGGTGAGCGCCAGTGACTGGCGGGACGCCACCACGACGCGGGAGCGCTCATCGGCCGCCGCCAGCCCGAACCGGGCCGACGCGGACGGTGCGGCGGGCAGCGTGGCGAGGAGGTCCATGCCCATGCGGGCCGCCTCGACGTTCGTGCTGCGTCGAACTCGCCCGTCGGCGTAGGCCACCACGTAGGCCGCTCCCATGGCCAGGACGAACCCTGCCGCGGCCGCGAGGGCCGCCGCCTGCTTCGGCCTCGGACCACTGGACTTCGGCAGGCCGGCATCCCGGTACGGGCGGAAGCCCGGGGAGCGTACGGTGGCCTCGAGCTCGTACTGCTGGGCCTCGCGCTCCAAGGCGAGCTGCTGCTCGAACACCGTGGCCAGCTGCTGGCGAGCCACGGCCGCCTCGTCGGCCTGCTGCTTGCTGACCAGCCCCGACTCGATCTGGGCCGGCGTGGCGACCTGACCCGGCACGACCACCGCGGCGATACCGGCCTGCGCCGCGGCCTGATCCAAGGACTGGATCCGGCCCTCCAGCTCCCGGATGCGGTCATCGAGGCCGGCGCTGTCCTCCTTGAGCTTGTCGGCGACCGCTTGGAACTCGGTGGCGAGGCGCTGCCGCTGTACCTCTGTCGCCAGCGCCACCGCCAGGTCTGCCGTCCTTTGCGCGTCGGCCCCGGTGTTGGCCACGCCCTGCACTCCGATCAGGGCGCTACCGGCTGCGCCCTCAGCATCGATGGGCGGCACCGCCTCGATGGCGACTCCCAGTTCGGCGGCCACGGCGGCCCGGACCTGGGGTGACTCGAGCAGCACTTCGACGGCCTGGCGCTGGACATCGATGTCGAAGCCACTCTTGGCTCCGGCCGAAACTACGTCCTGGGTCGGATCGACGATCTCCACGATCGCGGAGGCCGAGAACTCCTTGGACGCGTTGCTCGCCAACGTGTAGCCGAGCAGGCCCGCGGCCACCGACACCAGCGCGATGCGCCCCCCGTACCTGCGCAGTGCTCCGGT
>DASTFY010000085.1:0-14399 GCA_035719525.1 Acidimicrobiales bacterium | reverse complement strand
CGGCGATCCATCGGGCGTCGCGCAGGGCCCGCATGCCCTGGTGATGGGGCTCGCCCCGCTCCGCGCCGTTGAAGTCCTTCAGAAGGAACGGCACGCCCCGGAAGGGACCGTCCGGCAGCGGGCCACCGGCCTCATGCCGGGCGCGCTCGAACTGACGGTGGATGACGGCGTTGAGGTGCGGATCGACCCGCTCGATGCGGGCGATCGCCTCGTCCACCAGCTCGCGCGGGTGTACCTGGCCCTCCCGCACCAGTGCGGCCAGGCCGGTGGCGTCGTGGTCGTCGAGCAGCTCGGACATGACCCGCCGTCAGTTGGGCACCCGGCCGCCGTTGACGAGGATGGTCTGCCCGGAGACGAAGCTTGAATCATCCGACAGCAGGTAGCAGAAGGTGCCCAGGAGATCATCTGGTCGCATGACTCTCCCGAGGGGCGTGCGGGCCGGGTCGTAGGCGCCGAGCACCTCCGATCCCGGCGTCGGTGTGAAACCGGGCGCCACGCAGTTCACCCGCACCCCTCGGCGTCCGAGCTCGTTGGACAGTGCTCGCGTCATCGCGATCACCGCACCCTTCGACGCCACGTAGTGGACAAAGCCGTGCGAGCCGGTGAAGGCCGTCTCCGAGGCGACGTTGACGATGCTGCCGCCGCGCTCCCCCATCGCCTTCGCGGCCTCCCGCGCGCAGAGGAACGAGCCCCGAACGTTGACCGCGAACATGCGATCCCACTCGTCGAGCCCGATGGCGTCGTAGGGCTGGCGGTTGACGAGCAGGGCCGCGCCGTTGACCAGGCCGTCGACCGCGCCGATCTCGCTGAACACCGCGGTCACCTGCTCGCCGTCACTCACATCGCAGACGATCTCCGCCTGCGCCGAGACGTCGAGGCCGACCACGCCCGCGCCCCGCTCCCGCAGCTCGGCCACCAGGGCGGCACCGATCCCCCGCCCGGCGCCGGTGACCACGATCCGTTTGCCGGCCACGCTCATCGTCGGTCAGCGCACCGATCGCCCGGCGCGCACGAGGCCCGTCAGTGCCTGATGAATCCGGCCGTTGGTGGCGAGCACGTTGGCGATCCCGAGGCCCAGGTTGAGGGGCCCACCGTCGATGTCCTCGATCCGGCCGCCGGCCTCGCTGATCATGAGTGCCCCCGCTGCGACGTCCCAGGCGTAGGTCGAGTCGCGTTCGAGGAACGCGTCGATGCGTCCCGCGGCGACGTAGGCCAGGCACAGCGCCGGTGAACCGAGGCAGCGCACGGCGCGGCACTGCGCGGCGAGCCGCTCCATCCGCTCGGCGAAGACGGCCACGGCGGCCGGATCGTCGGATTGCACCCCGGTACAGACCAGCGCCCGGTCGAGCGACGCCGTTGCGGAGACCCGGAGCCGCTCCTCGCCCAGCCAGGCTCCCCCACCACGAACAGCGGTGAACAGCTCGCCGCGGAACGGTTCCAGGATGGCGCCGGCCACGGGACCGACGGCGTCGCGTACGGCGACCGACGTGCAGGCGAAGGGCAGCCCGTGGGCGAAGTTCGACGTCCCGTCCAGGGGATCGACCAGCCAGGTCAGCTCCGCGCTGGTGGCCGCTCCCGAGCCTTCCTCGGCGAGCACGGCGTGGTCAGGAAAGCGCTCGGCGATGACCTGGCCGATCGTTTCCTGCGCGGCCAGGTCGACCGAGGTCACGATCGAGGTGCGTTCGTTCTTGTGCTGGATCTCCTTCGTGCGGCCGAGCCCGTCGCGCAGCACTTCACCCGCGGCCCGGGCGGCCGCGACGGCGACGTCGAGCAGCTCGTCGCGCTCTGGGCCACGCCGGGCCCCCGTGGCCGGGGGGGCGCTCAGCGGGATGCGGGCTGACGGGTGACGATCCGGCCCTCGATCCCCTCGGGCGGCGGCACGTCCGGGCCGAACCGCTGGTAGTTCGTCGTGTCCTCGAGCTCCTGGTCCGGAGGCAGCATCTCGAAGTAGTTGAGCGCGGCGTCGACGTCGCCGCCCCAGGCCTCCTCGGGAAGGTTGTACAGCACTTCGAGCCCGTAGCCGTCGGGATCGGCGATGTACGCGGAGTGCGTCATGCCGTGGTTGCCCCGTACCAGGAACTCGACGCCGTTGGCCTTCATGTGGCGGAGTTGGTTGAGAAACGATTCGCGGTCGGGATAGGCCACGGCGATGTGGTTGACGCCGATGGCGTTCGGCTCCATGGTCCACGGCTCCGGCGGCGGGGCGTGCTCGGGGTCGTTGACCTGGACCAGCGCGAAGTCGTGGTGGCGCGACGCGTCCCCGCGGTAGAAGCGCATGGTCATCGTGTGGGTGAGCTCACCACACTGCTGGAAGCCCATGACCTCGGTGTAGAAGCGATGCGAGACCTCGATGTCACGGACATTCAGCACGAGATGGTTGACACTCGCACCGACCGATGCCTGGGTGGACGACTGCGTCGACATGGGCATCCCCCTTCTGCACGACGTCTGCAGGACCTCTGCGAAACCTCTGCGCGACCGACGATGGAAGCCTACTCCGGCCCTGCTCCACGAGTATCAGGCAGCCGGATACCCGTCAGCTCGACGCGCCGTAGCGGGACGACACCGCCCGCCAGATCCTCTCCGGGGTGAGGGGGGTCTCCAGGTGACGGACGCCCAGGTGGCCGAGCGCGTCGATGACCGCGTTGTAGACCGAGGGGATGGAGCCGATGGTGCCCGACTCGCCGACGCCTTTTGCTCCCAGCTCGTTGACCCAGGTCGGCGTCGCCATGTGCACGACGTCGAACCGCGGCAGCTCGGCGGCCGAGATCACCGGGTAGTCGGCGAAGTTCGTCGTCAAGGGTTGGCCGTTCTCGTCGTAGTGCACGGCCTCCAGCAGGGCCTGGGCAACACCCTGAGCGATGCCGCCGTGCACCTGGCCCTCGGCGAGGAGCGGGTTGATCAGCCGGCCGGCGTCGTCGACGGCGACGTGCTGGCGCAAGCGGACGCTCCCCGTCTCGGTGTCCACGTCCACCACCGCCACATGGGCGCCGAAGGGGAACGTCGGCATGGGCGCCTCGAAGTCGGATTCGGCCGCCAGCGGCTCCTCGTCGCCGTCGGCCAGGTCCGCCCACCCGACCGTCCGCGCCGGTGTGCCGCTCACGTGGAAGCGGCCGGACCCGGCGTCGAGCACGACATCGGCGACGTCCGCCTCGAGCCGGTCAGCCGCTCGTTGGCAGGCCCGCTCGACGAGCGCGGCAGTCGCCTCGGCCAGCGCGGGGCCGGCGAGCTGCACCGAGCGCGACCCGACCGTCAATCCGCCCGAGCGCACGAGGTCGGTGTCACCGTGGACCACCTCGATCTGCTCGACGGGCACACCCGTCCCGTCGGACACGATCATCGCCCACGTCGTGACGTGGCCCTGGCCGTAGGGGGTGGCCCCCGAGCGCACCCGCAGGTGGCCGCCCGCCAGCAGCTCGACGGCGCCGAACTCCGGGCCCGCCGCGCCGGCGGTGATCTCGACGTACACCCCGATGCCGATCCCGAGGCACACCGGATCCCCGTCGGCGCGGCGGCGGGCCTGCTCGGCCCGCAGAGCGTCGTAGTCCGCGGCTCGCAGCGCTCGCTCCAACGCCTCCGGGTAGTCGCCGACGTCGTACACCGTGCCGATTCCAGTGGTGTACGGCTCCAGGAAGCGGGGAACGAGGTTGCGCCGGCGCACCTCGGCCGGGTCCATCCCGATCTCCGCCGAGAACCGGTCGACCATCCGCTCGATGGCGACCGCGGCTTCTGGCCGGCCGGCGCCGCGGAACGCGTGCGTCGAGATCGTGTTCGTCACCACGGACACGCCCGAGAAGCCGACGTTGCCGAGGTCGTAGACACCGGTCGTCATCCGCTGCGTCATCGTGGGCAGGACCGCGCCGATCGTCGGGTAGGCGCCGGCGTCCTGGAGTACGTCGAGCTGGTAGGCGGTGATCCGGCCGTCACGGGTGCCACCCATGCGGGCCGTCTGGGTCTGCGCTCGGCCATGGGCCATCGCCACCATGTTCTCCGAACGGGTCTCGGTCCAGCGCACGGGCCGCCCGACGGCACGTGCGTAGTAGCCGAGGGCCAGCTCCTCCGGGTACGTGCGCGACTTGGCGCCGAAGCCACCTCCCATGTCGGGCACGACGACCCGGACCTGCGAGGCATCGAGCCCGTAGACCGACACGAGTTGATCGCGCGTGGGATGGGCTCCCTGGCAAGCCGAGTAGTGCACCAGCCGACCGTCGTCGGTCCAGTAGGCGGCGCCCGACCGACCCTCCAGGGGGGCCGCAGTCATCCGCTGGTTGGCGATCCGCTCCTCGACGACGACCTCGCAGCCGCTGAAGTCGGCCTGCGCCGCCGACGCGAACCGTGCGACGACGTTCGTGCCCACCTCGGGGAACAGGACCTCTTCGTCGCGCTGCGCGGCCTCGGGTTCGACGACGACGGGGAGCGGCTCGTAGTCGACCACGACGAGGTCCGCGGCGTCAGTTCCGATCGCACGATCCTCGGCGACGATCGCCACGACCGGCTGGCCCACGTACCGCACCACCTCGCGGGCGACGAAGGGCCGGCGCATGGCCGGGGGGAGCGAGGGCACGGTATGCGCCACCAACCCGAGCTCGGCCAGGTCCTCGCCGGTGAACACGGCCAGCACCCCCGGCAGCGCTTTCGCCTCGCTCAGGTCGATGCCGGTGATGCGAGCGTGGGCGTGCGTCGAGCGGACATAGGTGACCCACGCCGCACCGGGCAGCACGACGTCCTCCACGTACGTGCCACCTGCGGTGAGCATCCGTGGGTCCTCGACGCGTTCCACCCGGTTCCCGAGGATGCTGCCCATCCGTAGGGACGATAGGAGATGAGGTATCCGCGCGGGACCGTGGTCAGGGTGGGTGGACCATTGGCTCGTGCCCGGCCGGTACGGTCGGATCGTGAGCACCGGCACCAACGACACGACCACTCAAGCGGACAAGGCGGCGCGGTTCCTCGAGCTGCACGGAGGCGAGGCACCGCTCTTGATGCCGAACCCATGGGACGTGGGCTCGGCGAAGCTGCTCGCCTCGCTGGGCTTCAACGCGCTGGCCACCACCAGCAGCGGCTTCGCGGCGACGCTCGGCCGCCTGGACGGCGGGGTGAGCCGCGACGAGGCGTTGGCCCATGCGGCGGCGATCGTGGAGGCCACGGACGTGCCCGTGTCGGCCGACCTCGAGAACTGCTACGCCGACGACCCGGCCGGTGTGGCCGAGACCATCCGCGGGGCCGTCGCCACCGGCCTGGCCGGGTGCTCGGTCGAGGACTTCACCCGCGACAGCGATGATCCGGTCTACGAGCTCGCCGCGGCCACGGAGCGGGTCGCGGCGGCTGCGGAGGTGGCGCACTCTGGTCCCGTCCACTTCGTCCTGACCGCCAGAGCGGAGAACTTCATCCGTGGCCGGCGTAACCTGGCCGACACGATCGCCCGGCTGCAGGCCTACCAAGGGGCCGGAGCGGACGTCCTGTTCGCCCCGGGCGTGTCCGACCTGGACGAAATCCGCCAGCTCGTCGCCGCCGTCGATCTGCCGGTGAACGTCCTGGCCATGCCGGGCGGGCCGAGCGTGGCCGAATTGGGCTCGGTCGGCGTCAAGCGGATCTCGGTCGGCGGAGCGTTCGCCTACGCCGCGTTCGGCGCCGCCGTCGAGGCCGCACGCGAGCTGCAGGAGCAGGGGACCTACGGCTACTGGAGCCTGGCCAGCAGCGGTGCCACCGCAGTACGCGCCGCGTTCGCACGCTGAGGGCCGGCGCATGCGGGTCGAACAGGCGATCGTGTTCGCCGAGCGGGAGGGCTTCCGGGCGCTCGAGCTCGACGTGTACCGGCCCGAGCCGATCGACTCCGGCGCCCGAGCGCTCGTCGTCTACGTCCACGGCGGCGGCTGGCGGGTGAGCCACCGCAGCCGGGCACCCCGCGAGACTCGACCGTGGGATCCCGGCTTCTTCGAGCGCCTGACCACCGCCGGCTTCGTGGTGGCCGCCCCCGACTACCGGTTCAGCGGCGAAGCCCGCTTCCCCGCGCAGCTCGATGATGTCATCGAGGCGCTGTGCTGGCTGCAGGCCCAGGCCGATGCGCTCGGCATCGACTCCCGCCGCACCTACCTGTGGGGCTGCTCGGCCGGCGGCGCGCTCGCGGCCATGGCTGCCCTCGTGGATGGCGCTCCGCCCGTCGCCGGAGCGGTGTGCGCCTACGCCATCACCGATCTGCTGGCGCTCGACCACGAGGCCACGGACACGTTCGAGGCGCACCTCCTCGGCGGCGCCATCGGCGAGAACGAGGAGCTCGCTCGATCAGCCAGCGCGGTGTCGCACGTCCACGCCGGCGCCCCGCCGTTCCTCCTCCAGCACGGCGACCGTGACACCTGGGTACCGTGCGATCAGAGCGTCCGCCTGGCCGACGCGCTGCGAGCGGTAGGTGCGTCCGCCGAACTCGAGATCATTCCAGGCGCCGACCACTTCTTCGAAGGCGCCCCCGACGTAGAAGCCATCTACACACGGGCGCTCGACTTCCTCCTCCAGCTGGACGCTGCCCCTTCGCCGATGTGAGCGAAAGGCCAGCACTCCTAGTGGTGGCCGCGGCTCGTGCTCACGCTCCGCGTCGCCTGCGGGACGCCGACACGGATATTCCAAGACTTCTGCTTGCGCATCGAGTCGTTCCAGCGTATGAATCGCCCGACCACCCAATCGCGTGAGCTTTGGGGGGTCTGGGGATCGGTCGGGTCCGGGGCGGTGTGGACAGCTTCGCCCTCGGTGGAGAGGGGCATAAATGCGTCGTTCGCGAAGGGCTCTGGCAGTGGTCGCCGTCGCGCTGGCAGGCGTGCTGATCGGCGGGACGGTGACGGCAGCCGGGCCGAGTGACCGGTGGGTCTCGGCCGGTCACGACCTGCACAACACCCGAAACCAGGACAACGAGCACAAGATTGGCGTGGGGAACGTCGCGGGCCTCCAGGTCAAATGGGCGTTCACCACGGGCGGCGACGTTTCCGCCACGCCGGCGGTCGACGGGACGACGGTGTATGTGCCCGATTGGGCCGGAAACCTCTTTGCGGTCGACCGGAAGACCGGACAGCAGGTCTGGCGAGCGAGCATCCCGGCCGCCAGCGGCCTGCCGGGCGACAAGGCCCGTGCGACCCCGGTCATCACCGGCAACAAGGTGATCGTCGGCACCCAGGGCCTGGGTTCAGGGACGAAGATGCTGGCCTTCAACAAGAACACCGGTGCGCTGATGTGGAGCACCACGATCGAGAGCCACTTTGCCTCGATCGTCACGCAGTCGGCCGTGGCGCACGGGAGCCGGCTGTACGTCGGGGTCTCGTCGCTGGAGGAGAGCCTGGCCGCCTTCATACCGGGCTACATCTGCTGCACGTTCCGGGGCAGCATGCTCGCCCTCGATGTCAACACCGGCAAGATCGTCTGGAAGACCTACCTGGCCCCCGCGGGGTACAGCGGCAACGCGGTCTGGGGGAGCACACCCGCCATCGACACGTCCCGGGGTCAGGTCTACATCGCGACGGGGAACAACTACTCGGTTCCGGCAGCCGCGCTCAGCTGCGTCGCCGGGCTACCGCCCGACGATCCCGCGCGGAGGGACTGCCTGGCCCCCGACGACCACTTCGACTCGATCGTGGCCCTCGACCTCAAGACAGGCGCCATCCGCTGGGTGACGCAGGCGCTGCCCTTCGATGCATGGACCGTGGACTGCATCCCGATCCCGGGTGCCAACGGCACCAACTGCCCCGACCCCGAAGGGCCCGACTACGACTTCGGCCAGGGGCCGGCGCTGTTCACCGTTCGCCCCAACGGCAACGGCACGCCACGGGACCTGGTCGGTGCCGGCCAGAAGAGCGGACAGTACTGGGCCGTCGACCCCGATACCGGGGCGGTCGTGTGGGTGACGCAGGCTGGCCCGGGAGGCACCGCGGGGGGCCTGCAGTGGGGATCGGCAGTCGACGGAACTCGCGTCTACACCGCGAACGCCAATAGCTTGCACACGCCATGGACGCTGACCAACAACACCGTGACGACCGACGGCGTATGGAGCGGACTGGACGCGGCTACCGGCGCCATCCTCTGGCAGGTCACGCCCAGCCACCCCAATAGCCCGACGGCCCCGGGCGGTGCCACCTCGGGCCCGGTCTCGTCCGCCAACGGTGTCGTCTATGGCTGCTCCCTGGATCCGCAGGGCTACATGTACGCCCTCGACGGCCGAACCGGCCAGGAGCTGTGGAGCTTCGCCAGCGGCGGCTCCTGCCTGTCGGGCGCGGCGATCGCCGACGGGACGGTGTTCTGGGGTTCGGGCTACTCAAACCTCGGCTTCGGCACCCCGAACAACAAGCTGTACGCGTTCGGTCTCCCATGACCTGATCACCACCGGCTGACCCAGGACTCCTCTGCGGTCAGCCGGTGGCGGGTGATCCTGCCGACGCTCCGACGCGGCCGGACGAACCCGCCATCGCGAGGCGGATCCTGGCCCTGCTGTGACCCCCCGACGTTGCGTGTGTGCGGCCTTGACCGGCTGACCGGCCGGGCGCATGCTGGGGATTTCCCAACAGCCCTATGTCATTGCTCGGGGGCGGTCGGTCGGCGCCGTAGTGAGGATTGAGGGAGGGCACGATGGCCGAGACGATCAGCGATTCGTTGGTAGTGGTCGACAGCACGGGCCGCAAGGTGCTCGAGTTCGACGCTCGGTTTGCTGTACTCGACTTGGGCGCGCAGGGCAGCGAAGGAGATCTGCGCATCCGCGGTGACGACGGTGAGTTCAAGTTCCACGTCGACGGTGGACGGCAGCTGATGATCCTTCGCGACAGCGCGGGCAGGGATGTGCTCCTGTTCGACGGTACGAACAGCCTTCTCACGGTGGGTGCACCAGGCAACGAGGGCGACATCTTCCTCCGTGACAACCTCGGTAACACCTCGATACATCTCGACGGTGGCTCCGGCGACATCATCCTCCGCAACGCCGATTGCGCGGAGGAGTTCGACAGCGCCGAGGCCGAGCATCCACCTCCTGGTTCCGTGGTCGTTCTCAACGCCCACGGCGCGGTGTCGCCCTGCGTGGAGCCTTACGACAGCAGGGTCGCCGGTGTCGTTTCGGGCGCCGGCAGCTTCCGGCCGGCCATCGTGCTCGGGCGCAGCAGTACCGCCTCACGAGTCCCCGTAGCGCTGATGGGCAAGGTGAGCTGCCTGGTCGACGCCACCGTCCAGCCTGTCAGCGCCGGCGACCTGCTCACGACCTCCTCGGTCCGCGGTCACGCCATGAAGGCGACCGAGCCGGATCGGATGGTCGGCGCCCTCGTGGGCAAGGCCCTGCAGCCGCTGTCGTGCGGCGCGGGGCTGGTGTCGGTTCTCATCAGCCTCCAGTAGCGGGTCTCCATCGTTGACCACCTCACTCCGACGCCTCGGTTCCTGCATCGACGTCACTGGCACGTTGTCCGTCCGAAACCACCTGGTGCCGGCGGCCGTGGTCGGGAGCCCCCTGAGCGGCCGCCCCGGATTGGGATCGATCTCAGGTCCGATCTCCGTCTTGGCGGTGATGCGGCGCGTCGAATGGACGCGCTGTGGCGGAGCCAACTACCTGAAGGTCGCCGCTCCCGTCGAGCTTCGATCGCCCTCGCGCGAGGAGGCCCAAGTCATGGTCTCCGGCATCGCGTCGAGGGTCAAGCTATTCATGGGGCGGAGCGACTGGGAGCTGGACTGGCACGTCTACCTCGACCTCGAAGAGGACGTGAAGACCATGCTGCGTCGCGCCGGCCCTCTCCCCTCCTCAGGGCTGTATTGCGAGCTCATGGGGATCGACCGATGGGAGGACGAGATCTTCGGGCGGCAATGGTGGTCGAGCGACTTCGACGGAGCCTTCTCCCTGCGGTGGCCGTTGCCGAATGGGCGCTCTGGCGCGGAGACCGCGTCGGAGCACTGGAGCTTGGTGGCGGACGACGATCAAGGGACGAACATCATGGTCGCAGACCGGAGCGACCCAAGTTCGCGCACGAACGCGGCGATCGCCGGGGCGCGGGTGTACCTTCAAGGCCCGCTGGTGAACGACAACCCGACCGATACCGAGGACCACAATCTGCTGGAGATCCACCCTTTGGACTCCATCGCCTACGCCAAGGACGCGACCGGGCAGTTCCTCACGGCCAAACCGACGGACCAGACGTGGCCGATTTCGACCGTCCAGTGGCGGGTAGCGGTGATGACCAACGCGGGATTCCACCGCATCAACTCCTGCGACTTCCTGCGGAAGGCGCGGACGACTACCTGGTACCTCGATCTTCCGTCGGGTGCGAGCCTGCCGGACATGTTCACCTCCGTCACGGCGCGGTCGCCCGGCTTGTGGCACTCACCGTCGAACACGCGTTACACCAGCAGGGGCGTGACGAGCGTGGCTGTCCAGCCGCCGGCCGAGGACGCCAATCTCTCGCACACGGCGTTTCCGGTGGACCCGGTCGACGGAAGACACAAGCTGCGGGTGACCGTCACGATGGATGAACCCGACGACTGGGGCGGAATCTTCTTGCGCGACTTCACGATCCACAGCCGGCCCCTCATCGCTGATCATTGACGCGCGCCTACGCGCGGTCAGGAGCAGCTGAGCACCACGACGGTGTGATGGTCGTGGGGATGTCCATCTCGACCGCCCGGCCCCGGTAGGTGAGCGTGGCGTGCTCGAGGTCGCTGTGGATGCGGATGCGCACGTCCTCCACGTTCTGCGGCTCGCCCGGGTCGTGTCCGACCGCTGCCGCGGCGACCGCGCGGAGCGGGCCGGAGTGCGCGCACACGTACAGCCTCGTCCCGGCCGGCGCGTCCCTCACCTCGTCCACCATGGCCTGCCAGTACCGCCGCACTACGAGCGCCGGCGGCTCCGCGTAGTGGGTCGGCACGCTCAGCCACAGGGTGATGGGGTCGCCCCCGGCGAACTGGATGCGCCAGATGCGGTCGAGCTCGACCATCCAGCCCGGGCGATCGCCGCCCCCGTGGCGCTCGTAACCCTCGAGGACGCTGGCGAAGTCATGGAATGCCGCGGTGATGTCGAGCTCGCGGCCCTCGAACCACGCCTGGAAGTTGCGGAAGGCGTCGATCGGCTCGGGTTCAGTGACCGTGACGTCGTGGATCCCGTAGCGGGCCACCGCCTGCCGCATCCCCTCGGCCAGCGCGACGGCGGTCTCCTCCGTCCGGGCCGCCGGTCCATGGACGATGCGGGCCACGGCACCCTCGGTCAGGCCCTTGGCCAGGTCCTGGCCCTTGCGATGGGCCTGCCACCGCCCGAGCGGCGTGAGCGCGCTGTCGGCGATGTAGCCCTGCGTCTGGCCATGGCGGATCAGGCGCACCTCGATCGAGGTGGCCGCCCGACGGCGGATCGCCTCCGGCCACTGGAACTCGCGCGGCGCCACCGTCTCCCGTGCGAAGGCCTCGGTCCGCCCGGGCGGAGCCGCCGGTTGGTCCAGCTCGGCCAGCGCTCTGCGGATGGAGCGCTCGCGCGCCCGTACCACGAACGCCGGCGCGGTCTCGTCACCCGTGGGCTCAGGAGCCGGTTCTGACCGCCTCGTGGCGTAGCGCAGCAGGTACGCGGGGGCATCGTCACGGGTCGTGGCCACAGGTGCGGCGACCTCAGGTGTAGATGGACACGAAGGAGTCGACGACGCGGTTCTCGTAGTAGAAGAGCGCCTTCCCGAACTGGTCCTCGGTCCAGGTGATGGTCTCCCAGTCGGCGTCGGTGCGGTACCCGCCGGTGAACACCTCGTTACGGTTGCCGACCGGATCGAAGAAGTAGATGGTGTGGCCGCGCGTGATGCCATGGCGGGTCGGGCCGACGTCGATGTCGATGCCGTTCATCCGCAGGGTGTCGGCGGCGCGGCCGACATCGGCCCAGCTGTCGAGCCAGAAGGCGAAGTGGTGCAGCCCGCCGTTGGCCCCCCGGGTGAAGGCGATGTCGTGCGGTTGGTGTGACCGCTCGAAGAACACGATCAGTTGGTGACCCTCGTTGCTCACCATCTGTTCCGTGAGCCTGAACTGCAGGGCCTCCTGCATGAAGCGGGCGATGTCCGGCACGTTCTCGGAGGTGAGCAGGCAATGGTCGAGTCGGGGTGGCGCGATCCCCACGAGGTCGTCCGGCAGCGGCGGGGGATTGAACTTGGGCAGCCCGTTCCCGACCTTGGCCATCGAGGCGTAGATCTCCATCACGTGGCCGCTCGGCGTGTCGAAGCGGATGGCGTCGCCGAGAGCCCGTTCCTCGTCGGGCGCCACGCGCTCGACCGTGCAGCCGTAGCGCTCGAGGTCGCGCTCGTAGCCCTCGAGGTCGTCGACGGTATCGGTCTTGAACGCCACGTGCTCGACGCCGTAGCGCGCCGCCTCGGTGAGGATCACCGAGTGATGGTCGTGCTCGTCCCAGCCCTTCAGGTAGACGTGGTTGCCCTCCCGCTCGACCTCCCGCAGGCCGAGGACCTCGGTGTAGTAGGCCGTGCACAGCTCGAGGTCGGGAACCCGCACCTCGACGTGTCCGAGACGGTAGATCGCCATGCGCCCATCGTCCTCGGGATCAGCGGCCCGGGCAAGCAGACCGTTCCAGATTGTGCAACGCTGCGCTTGGCGCCGGGCCCGCCCCGCGGGAGGATGGCCGGAAGCCGGCATCAGCCCGACATCAGGGGGTACACGATGGCGTTCGACGGTGAAGCGTTCGTGCAGGAGCTGCGCGACGAGCTGGAAGCCTCCGGGCGGGGTCTCGACAAGGCACTCTGGGTCGAGCGGGTGGTGGAGGGGCAGGCCACGCCGCAGGAGCTGGTCGGCTGGGCCCGGCAGCACTACTGGGGTATCACCTACCACACCCGACGCGTCCTGTCGGGCTGGGTCACCCGCATGCCCTACGAGATGACCGACGCCGTCATCGACAATCTCGCCGAGGAGGTGCTCGGCACGATGTCGAAGTCCGGCCGCAGCCACCTCCATTGGCTGTTCGAGTTCACCCGCGCCCTCGGAGCTCCCGACGAGGTCATCACCGGTGCCACTCCGAACGTCGATGCCGTCGCCAGCGAGAGCTTCCTCTACAACCTCGCCCTCCACCGGCCGTGGTACGAGGTGACCTTCGGCGGCGTGCTGGCCATCGAGAACCAGATCCCCACCGCGTACACCCGGGTGGTCGAAGGGTTCAAGGCCCACTACGGCGAGGTCCTCACGCCCGACGACTACCGCTTCCACACGATCCACATCTACGTCGACGAGGAGCACGGCGGCCATGTGGGCGAGTTCGCTGAGCAGTACCTCGACACGGACGAGAAGCGGCGGTCGGCCCGGGCGGCGTACCTGGCCGGCGCCGAGCTGGCCCGTCGCTGCTGGGACGCGCTGGAGGGCGCCACTTGGTGACGAGCGGGCCCGGTTACACGACCGTCCACAAGGCGATGGCAGTCATCTCCGCGTTCAGCTACCGGGAACCGATCCTCGGGGTGTCCGAGCTGGCCCGCCGCCTCGACCTCGGCAAGAGCACCGTCCACCGCATCCTGGTCACCCTCGTCGCCGACGGGTTCGTCGAGCGCACCCCTGACGATCGTTACCGGCTCAGCCTGAAGATGTACGAGATCGGCCAGGAGGTGGCGGCCAGCACCGAGCTGCGGATACGTGTGCATCCCAGCCTGGAGCGGCTTCGCAACCAGACGGGTGAGACCGCGCACCTCGCCGTGCTCGCCGGCACCGACGTCGTGTACGTCGACCGCCTCGAGAGCCCCCACATGCTGCAGCTCCTCACCCGGGTCGGCCGCCGCCGGCCCGCGCATGCGACGTCGTCGGGCAAGTGCCTCCTGGCCTTCGGAGCCGCCGCCGATGTCCGGCAGGTGATCGCCGGAGGGCTGCCGCGTCTCGGCCCGCGCACGATCACCTCGGCCGGTGCGCTCCAGCGGGCGCTCGACGAGGTGCGCGCCCGCGGCTACGCCGTCAGCTTCGAGGAGTCGGCACCGGGGGTCGCGTCGGTGGCGGCGCCGATCTTCGACCGCGCCGGCGACTGCATCGCCGCGATCTCGGTGGCCGGCCCGATCACGAGGATGCCGCCCGAGCAGCTCGACCGCTTCGCCCGCCTCGTCGCCGCCGTCACCGCCCGCCTGTCCACGGTGCCGGAAGCGCCGGTCAGCCTCGCTCGACGATCGTGACGGTGCCCCGGTTCCCGTCGACGTGAATGAGGTCGCCCGTGCGCACGCGGGACGTCGCGACCGAGCAGCCCACCACGCAGGGGATCCCGTATTCCCGGCTCACGATGGCGGCGTGGGTGAGCGAGCCGCCGCCGTCGCACACGCAGCCGGCGATCAACGCGAAGGCCGGCGTCCAGTTCGGGGACGTCGCCTCACAGACGAGGATCTCACCCTCCTCGAGCTCGGGCAGGTCGGTGGCCGAGACCATGACCCTCGCTCGCCCGGTGACCGTGCCGG
>DASTFY010000084.1:0-2118 GCA_035719525.1 Acidimicrobiales bacterium | reverse complement strand
TCCTCGGTAGCTTGCATGTCGCGGCAGCGGTGCTCGCCCTAGCCGTCGCCGCCATCGTGCTCACGCGGACCAAGGGAACCACATCTCACGTGCGGCTGGGACGGGCATACGTGCTGTTGGTTCTGGTTGACGCGTTCGCGCTGCTGACCTACCAGGGCGGTGTCGGCCCTTTCCATCTTCTCGCCGTCATCAGCCTGGCCACGCTTACTGCGGGTCTTGTGTGGTCGCCGCGCAGGCGAGGCTCCAGGCAAACCCACGGGATCTTGATGATCTGGTCGGTCGCCGGACTCGTCGGGGCCGGACTAGCCCAGGGGGCGACCGCCGTACTACCTAGCGCGAGCCCATGGCCGACCGTGGCCACTACGGCGAGCGTCTGTCTGCTTGCGACTCTGGCCACCCGAGCTCTGGCGTCATCGAAGCCCGCCGTCGGATCGACACAAGTGTGAGACGAGGGTGGCGACTACTGATCGAGCCGCTGACTAGCGAGGGAGCGAAGGTTTGCCCGAGCTTCCTCACCAGGCCGGCGAGCGGGGTCGGCGATCACGAGCTTGAGCTTGCCGCCTGCTGTGCGGGCTAGCTCGCTACGGCGCTCGACCGTGACCTGCGGGTCCTGGACGCCGAGTCCGAGGAGTTGCTGGGCGATGGTGTGGCTGAGACGCGTCTCGAGTCCGTCGTCGCTGGCCGCCGCAGCCGGGCTGGATGGATGCCGGGGAACCACGAGTACGCGGAGCAGCGGGCCCTCTTGGATGACCTGGAATTCACGTACCTGCGGGTCGCGGGTGAGCAGTGCGAAGTGGAGGGGGTGGACGGCGACCTGACCGCCGCCGCGGGCGCAGAGGGAGAGGACGTCGTCGCTACGGCCGTAGATGGTCTTCATCCTGGCGAGGATGCGTCCGCAGCGGCAAGGGTCCGGGTCGATAGTGACGACGTCGGTCACCTCGAGTCGGAGCAGCGGCTGGACCAGGTTGTACAGATTGGTGACGAGCAGCCGGGCGCCGGGCTGACCAGGTGGCACCGGCTGCCCGTCGGCGTCGACGTTCTCAACGAGGGTGGTGTCCTCGAACAGATGGATGCCCTGGTGACGTTCGCACTCCGATCCGAACAGCCCTTCGCTGGAGCCGTACATGTCGTAGGGGTGTACGCCAAACGCTTCCTGCAGCCGGCGGGTCATCTCGGGTGTGCGTAACTCCGCGACAGTGACCAGAATCCGTGGCGACACCCGCAGCCGGCCGGCGTGCTGCTCGTCGACCAGCCACATGGCCGCGGATGGGTAGGCCTGGAGACGGGTGGGTTGGAACTGGTTGAGCGCCTCCACCAGCCGAGGGAGCGGCAGCGTGACGGGTAGGACCAGGACGCGGTGCAGGCCACTCCCCAAGGTGGCTGCCTGGCGACTGATGTGGTAGGGCTCGGCGGCGCCGACGAAGGCCAGTCTCTGGCGTGGCAGGGTGGGCCGCAGGCCCGACCAGGTGGTGCTGCGCGCGAGCCCGGACCCGATCGACCGCCAACCGGTGGCGTCGTAAACGAACAGGCCCGGCCTGCCGGAGGACCCGCTGGTCAGCATCACACGGTAACGGTCCAGGTAGAGCTTGTCGCGGGTCGTCCGGCCGACCCAGTCGAACAGTTCGTCACGTCGCAGGCGAGGGTCACAGACCAGCTCGTCGAAGTGTTGAATGAGGAGAGACTTGTCGAGCACGGGCAGGCGCGCCAGCTGGACTGGGCTGTCACTGAGCGCGCCGGCCTCGGCGAACTGTCGACGGTAGAACGGCGAGTGGGTGGCGGCGTGGCGTACGACCACCTCCAGACGCTGCTGCTGGTGGCGGACGAGTTCCGCGCGCGTCCCGTGCTCGCGGCTCATCTGGGTGCGCGCCAGCCGCAGGGCCGCTGCCAAATCGGCTAAATGTCGCCGCTGATAACGAAGCTGGGTGGTGTTCATCGGGTACTCCGATCCTGCTGTTTGCCGTCGTTGCTGGCGGACGGTGGCGCGGCGCCCAAGACCGCATCCAGTAGCAGCCAGCCCATCCGGCGAGCGAGCGCCACGTCCACGTCCTGCGCCTGGGTCAACCGCTCCAAACCCAGTCCGACCTCCATCGCGTTCCAGGCCAGGACCACCTGGAAAGG
>DASTFY010000083.1:0-13033 GCA_035719525.1 Acidimicrobiales bacterium | reverse complement strand
GGTGATCGCCGAGATCAAGCGCCGCTCTCCGTCGAAGGGCGCGCTCAATCCCGACCTCGACCCGGAGAAGCTGGCCCGCGCCTACCAGGATGGAGGCGCCTGCGCGCTGTCGGTGCTCACCGACGGTGAGTTCTTCGGTGGATGCCCGAGCGATCTCATGGCGGCCCGGGACGCCACCGATCTACCGGTGCTGCGGAAGGACTTCACCGTGGGCCCCCGAGACGTCTGCGACGCCCGTCTGATGGGAGCCGACGCGGTCCTGCTGATCGTCGCCGCCCTGAGCGATGACGAGCTCGGCGCGTTCCACGACCTGGCCCGCCAACTCGGCCTCGACGCGCTCGTCGAGGTGCACGACGAATCCGAGCTCGAGCGAGCGCTCGGGGCTGGCGCCACGCTCGTGGGCGTCAACCAGCGGGACCTGACCACCTTCGAGGTCGACCACGAACGGGCGCGGCGCATGGCCCCGCTGATCCCGGACGGCGTCGTGAAGGTCGCCGAGTCTGGCGTTCGCCACGCCGCCGACGCCCGCGCGCTGACCAGGGCCGGGTACCACGCCGTTCTGGTAGGAGAATCCCTCGTCACGGCCGCCGACCCGGCGGCCATGCTCGCCGAGCTCATAGGAGGCCCGTAGATGCGCTTCGACCTGGCCGCGGAGAAGCTGCCCACCGCGTGGTTCAACGCCCTGCCCCGGCTGCCCGAGCCGTTGCAGCCTCCGCTGCACCCCGTCACCCGCGAGCCCGTGGGCCCGGACGATCTGGCTCCGCTGTTCCCGATGGCGCTGATCGAGCAGGAGATGACCGGCGCGTCGTGGGTGGACATCCCGGGCGAGGTGCTCGACGTACTTCGCCTGTGGCGCCCCACCCCCCTTGTGCGCGCCCTCCGGCTGGAGCAGGCACTGGGCACACCGGCTCGCATCTACTTCAAGGACGAGTCAGGCAGCCCCGCCGGCTCTCACAAGCCGAACACGGCCGTCCCTCAGGCCTTCTACAACCATCAGGCGGGCATCAGGCGCCTGACCACGGAGACGGGCGCCGGCCAGTGGGGCACCGCGCTGGCCTTCGCCTGCGCCCAGTACGACCTGGAGTGCAAGGTCTACATGGTGCGCACCAGCTTCGAGACGAAGCCGTACCGGCGAGTGATCATGGAGACCTGGGGAGCGGAGTGCGTGCCGTCGCCGGTCGACGACCCGTCGTCGCCCGGCTCCCTCGGCCTGGCCATCTCCGACGCCGTGCGCGATGCGGTCGGTCGCGACGACACCCACTATTCGCTGGGGTCCGTCCTCAACCACGTCCTGCTGCACCAGACGGTCATCGGGCTCGAGGCCCGGGAGCAACTCGCCATGGCGGGCGAGAGTCGCCCCGACGTCATCATCGCGCCGTGTGGTGGCGGATCGAACCTGGGCGGGGTCGCCCTGCCCTTCATGGAGGATGCCGACGTGCGACTCCTCGCGGTCGAGCCCTCGAGCTGCCCGACGCTGACCGAAGGCCGGTTCGAGTACGACTTCGGCGACACCGCCGGGATGACGCCGCTCATGCCGATGTACACCCTCGGCCACGACTTCATGCCACCGAGCATCCACGCCGGTGGGCTGCGGTACCACGGCGACGCGCCGATCATCAGCCTGCTCGTGAAGACGGGCCGGATGGAGGCCATCGCCTATCCGCAAGGAAAGGTGTTCGAGGCGGCGAAGATCTTCGCCAACGCCGAGGGAAAGGTGGCCGCACCCGAGGCCGCCCATGGCATCCGGGCCGCCATCGACGAGGCTCTCGCGGCCAAGGAGACCGGCGAGGAACGGGTCATCCTGTTCAACTACTGCGGCCACGGCTTCCTCGATCTCGCCGCGTACGACGACTTCAACCACGGCCGATTGGTCGACGCCTGAGGTGTTCATCAAGATCTGCGGCATCACCAACGAGGATGACGCGCTGCTCTGCGTCGCGCTCGGTGCCGATGCCGTCGGGTTCGTGTTCGCCCCGTCACCGCGGCAGGTGGCGGCCCAGCGGGTCTTCGACATCTCCCGCCGGCTCCCGCCCGAGATCCTGACCGTCGGGGTGTTCCGGGACGAGGTGCCCGCCCGGGTCGCGGAGATCGTCAGGGCGGCCGGCATCAAGGGCGCGCAGCTCCACGGTCACGAGACGCCGGAGATCACCCGGGCGGTGAAGGAGCAGGTGCGCTTCGTCATCCAGGCCTTTCCGGCCGGCTCCGCCGCGCTGGCGCGCGCCGGCGAGCATGGCGCCGACGTGATCCTCGTCGACTCGCCGAGCCCCGGGTCGGGCATCGTGTTCGACTGGGGGCTGGTGGACGAAGCCCCCCAGGACGCCCGGATCCTGCTGGCGGGCGGGCTCACGGCCGACAACGTCGCCACCGCCATCTACCGGCTCCAGCCGTGGGGCGTCGACGTGTCGACCGGGGTGGAAAAGGAGCCGGGGCGCAAGGATCCCGTCAGGCTCCGAGCGTTCATCGAGGCGGCGCGGGCCGCGGCGCCCCAGCCCTACCGCGGCCCGGACAAGCTGCCCTACGACTGGGCCGACGAGTGATCCTGGAGGAGCCCGTCGAGGGACGCTTCGGGGAGTTCGGTGGGCGCTTCGTGCCCGAGACGCTGGTCCCCGCCTGCGAGGAGCTGGAAGCGTCCTTCCGGGAGGCGTGGGCCGATGCCGCCTTCCGCACCGAGCTCTCCGATCTCCTACGGGACTACGCCGGCCGCCCGTCACCCCTGACCGAGTGCCACAACCTGGGCGGCCGGCTCGGTCTGCGCCTCCTGCTCAAGCGCGAAGATCTCAACCACACCGGCTCCCACAAGATCAACAACGTCCTCGGTCAGGCGCTGCTCGCCCGGCGAATGGGCAAGGGGCGCCTCGTCGCAGAGACCGGCGCCGGCCAGCACGGGGTAGCCACGGCCACCGCCGCCGCGCTGCTCGGCATGGAGTGCAAGGTGTACATGGGGGAGGTCGACGTCGAGCGCCAGGCGCTCAACGTGTTCCGCATGCGGCTGCTCGGAGCCGAGGTCGAAGCGGTGCACTCGGGGAGCCGCACGCTCAAGGACGCCGTCAACGAGGCGATGCGGGACTGGGTGGCCACGGTGCAGAGCTCCCACTACTGCCTCGGATCGGTGATGGGCCCGCACCCCTATCCGTGGATGGTCCGCGAGTTCCACCGGGTGCTCGGCGACGAGGCCCGGGCCCAATGTCAGGAGGTCCTCGGCGGCCCGCCGGATGTGGTGGTGGCCTGCGTCGGCGGTGGGTCCAACGCCATTGGGATCTTCTCCGGCTTCGTCGACACCGGGGCCGAGCTGGTCGGGGTGGAGCCGGCGGGCGGCGCGGCGATCGGCCGGGGCGTGCCCGGCGTCGTCCACGGCATGAAGAGCTACCTCCTGCAGGACGAGGAGGGGCAGGTGCTCGAGGCCGAGTCGATCTCGGCCGGGCTCGACTATCCGGGTGTCGGGCCGGAGCACAGCCATCTGGCCAGCACAGGTCGAGCCCGCTACGAAGCGGTGATCGACGCCGAGGTCGTCGAGGCCTTCCAGCTCCTGTCGCGGATGGAAGGCATCATCCCTGCCCTCGAACCCGCCCATGCCATCGCCTGGGTCGCGAGAGCCGCGCCGGAACTGGAGGGGCGGTCCGTCCTCGTCAACCTCTCGGGGCGGGGTGACAAGGACGTCGCACAGATGATGGACCTTCTGGGATGACCGCGCCGTCGGTCGACAGCGCGCTCCTGGAGACCACGCTCCGGGCCCGGAGGTCCGAGGGTCGAAAGCTGCTCGTTCCGTACGTCACCGGTGGCCTCGAAGGCTGGCGCGAGGCGATCGGGGCGGCGGCGGCCGCGGGGGCCGACGCGATCGAGGTCGGCCTCCCGTTCTCGGACCCGGTGATGGACGGCCCCGTGATCCAAGCCGCCTCGCAGCGAGCATTGGCCGCCGGCGCGACGCCGGGCCGGATCCTGGAGGAGCTGGCCGAGGTGGACGCCGGCCTCCCGCTGGCGGTGATGACCTACTACAACCTGGTCTTCCGGGCCGGACACGACCGGTTTTCGGGCGCCCTGCGCCGGGCGGGAGTCAGCGCCGCGATCGTGCCCGACCTTCCACTGGAGGAGGCCGGACCGTGGTGCGCCGCGGCCGATGCCGCCGGGATCGAGACCGTCATGTTGGCGGCCCCGACCGCTCCCGACGAGCGCCTCCCGAGGATCTGCGCCCGGGCGCGCGGCTTTGTGTACGCGGTCGGTCTCCTCGGTGTGACCGGCGAGCGCGCGTCGTTGGCCGCCAGTGCCATGGACCTGGCGCGCCGGCTGAAGGCCGTGACCGACAAGCCGGTGCTGATCGGCGTCGGCGTGTCCGACGCAGCTCAAGCCCGCCAGGCCTCGACCGTGGCCGACGGCGTCATCCAGGGCGCATCGGTGATGCGGCGGCTGATGGACGACGGACCGGAGGCGGTCGGGGCCTATGTCGCCGAGGTGCGAGCGGCGCTGGACGGCCTGGAGTGAATCGTCGCGGTTGCGACCTGTGCGAGGCGGCGCGGATCACGCCGTGGTTCCACGAGGACGACCTGTGCTGGATCGCCGAGTGTGAGATCTGCGCCGTGCCGATGGTGGTGTGGAAGTCCCACGACCCGGAGCCGCCGGCGGAGGTGAGGGCCGAACTGCACGCCCGGCTGGCCATGGTGGTCGAGCAGCACTTCTCGTTCGAGCACTACGTCGACGACCACATGCGCAACATCCCCGACCATTACCACGCCCATGCCCGGCCTCGCGGTGGGTTCTTCGGTCACGGACTGCGACGCGGCGAGCCGCTCTGACGCCACGCATCGTGCTTCTCGACCCACCAGCGGTGGTGGAAGAGGGTGTTCCCCCATCCCGGAGGCGCTTCCCGGCTGCGGCGAGGTGCCCTGGATCGCCTTCCGGTGCTAACACCTGCAATCAGGTAGGCACAGCAGTGTGCTAGCGGGAACCACCGGGGTAGGTGCGAGGCGGGACGAGCACCTGCCCCGGGCTTGGTCCGATCCACGGATCGTCCAGGGTTCGCTACGGTCGAGGCATGCTCAACCCTGGCGATCGGGCCCCGGACTTCGCCCTTCCCGACCAGGACGGGACCGTCCGCGAGTTGTCGGCCTACAAAGGGCGGTCGGTGCTCGTCTACTTCTATCCCCGGGCCGACACACCCGGGTGCACGCAACAAGCCTGCGGTCTGCGGGACATTGCCGACGATGTCGGCGACACCGCCATCTTGGGCATCAGCCCGGACAAACCGGCCGCGCAGAAGCGCTTCGACGCCAAGTACGGCCTCGGGTTCCCGTTGCTGTCCGATCCCGATCACGCGGTGGCGGACGCCTTCGACGTGTGGCGAGAGAAGAAGATGTACGGACGCACCTCGATGGGGATCCTGCGCTCCGCCTTCCTCATCGACCCCGAGGGTGTGGTCCGGGAGGCCTGGTACAAGATCAGCCCCAAGGACACGCCCACGAAGCTGCTCGAAGCCTTGGACGCGTGACCGGCGCCGACGGATCGGCGCTGCCCGATCCGGCTTCGGTGCTGCCCCACCGTCCACCATTCCTGTTCGTGGACGAGGTGGTCGAGATCGTGCCGGGCCAGCGGGTGCTGGCCCGATGGCACTTGACCGGCGACGAGTGGTTCTTCCCCGGCCACTTCCCGGGCCGTCCGACCCTGCCCGGTGTGCTCATGTGCGAGGCCATCGCCCAGGCCGGAGCGCTCGCCGTGCTCACGGACGAGCGCCACGCAGGCAAGCTGCCGCTGTTCGGGGGGCTCGACGGGGCCCGGTTCCGCCGGCAGGTGGGCCCCGGCGACACCCTCGACCTCGAGGTCAACCTCGCCCGCATGTCGGCCCGCGCCGGCAAGGGTGCGGGCAGGGCGCTGCTGCGGGGCGAGACCGCCTGCGAGTGCCAGCTCATGTTCGTCCTCGTCGACACCTGACGCGCTACCGTGGCCGTAGCGGGCCCCTATCGGGGAGAAGGCGATGGCGAAGCTGCGGCGTTCGGTGGGGCTGCTCGTGGCGCTGGCCGGCCTGGCCACAGCCTGCGTGCCACCGCCGCCACCAGGCCACCCGCCTGGCACGCCTGGCACGCCCGGCACGCCCGGCGGCACGCATCCCTGCCCCATGCTGCCGGCCGACAACATCTGGAACACCAGGGTCGACACCCTTCCCGTCGACCCGTCGTCGGCCACCTACGTCGCCACCATCGGCGCCGGCTCCACCATGCACGCCGACTTCGGCTCGGGCCTGTGGAACGGCGGGCCGATCGGCATCCCCTACGTCGTCGTCAACCCCGGTCAGCCCGGCGTGGCCGTCCAGTTCCAGGTGGCCGGCGAAAGCGAGCCCGGCCCGTACCCGATCCCGCCCAACGCGCCCATCGAAGGCGGGGCCGGGTCCCACGGCGACCGTCATGTCCTCGTGGTCGACAGCGGGAGCTGCCGCCTCTACGAGCTGTTCAGCGCCTACCCCAACGGCGACGGCAGCTGGCGGGCCTACTCGGGCGCGGCGTTCGACCTGCGCTCCAACGCGCTGCGGCCGGACAGTTGGACCTCGGCCGACGCGGCCGGCTTCCCGATCCTGCCCGGCCTGGTCCGCTACGACGAGGTGGCCGCCGGCCAGATCCGCCACGCCATCCGGTTCACCGCACCGCAGACCCGCAACGCCCACGTCTGGCCGGCCACGCATGACGCCTCGTCGCTCACGGGCGGCCAGTACCCGCCGATGGGCCAGCGCTTCCGGCTGCAGGCGGGGTTCGACACCAGCGGCTTCTCGCCCGAGGTGCGGGTCATCCTGCAGGCGATGAAGACCTACGGGATCGTCCTCGCCGACAACGGGTCGCCGTGGTTCATCAGCGGAGCGCCCGACGAGCGGTGGAACAACGACACCCTGCGCGAACTGCACCGCGTGCCGGGCTCGGCCTTCGAGGCCGTGGACCTGCGCGGGCTACAGGTCGCCCAGGGCTCGGGCCAGGCCCATCAGCCCTAGATCGAGCCCACGGACGCCCGTCACGTCGGTGGCCCGAGGATCACCGTCCCGTTGTGCCCGCCGAAGCCGAAGCTGTTGGAGATCGTCGGCGCCGGCTCCCACGTCCGGGGCTGGCCGACGACGATGTCGGACGAGATGGCCGGATCGACTTCGGTGGTTCCGGCCGTCGGCGGGATGAGCCGCTTCTCGAACGACAGCAGGACAGAGGCGGCCTCCAGCGCGCCCGCTCCGCCGAGGGCGTGACCGGTCACGCCCTTGATCGACGTCATGGGCGGGCCCGGCGTGCCGAACACCTTGGCCACGGCCTCGGCCTCGGCGGCGTCGTTGAGCGGGGTCGACGTGCCATGCGCGTTGATCTGGCCGATGTCGGATGGGGCCAGTTCGGCGTCGGCCAGGGCGAGCTCGATGCAGGCCACCGCGCCGGCGCCCCGGGGTGACGGCGCCGTGATGTGGTAGGCGTCGGCCGTGCTGCCCGCGCCCAGCACTTCGCCCAGGATCGTGGCGCCGCGCTCCTCGGCCCGGTCCCACTCTTCCAGCACGATGATCGCCGCGCCCTCGCCCAGGACGAAGCCGTCGCGTGTGGCGTCGAACGGCTTGCTCACGCCGGTGGTCGACAGGGCGGTCATGTTCGTGAACCCGGCGAGCGCCGTGCGGGTGTTGGCGGCCTCGGCACCACCGGTGATCACCGCGTCGCAGCGGTCCCACGCGATCTGACGGGCGGCGTAGCCGATGGCATGGGTGGACGCGGCACACGCGGTGCAGACCGTCTCGCACGGTCCTTGGAAGCCGTAGCGCAGCGAGATGGCCGCCCCGCAGGCGTTGGCCATCATCATCGGGACCAGGAAGGGCGAGACACGCCGTTCGCCCTTCTCCAGCAGGACCGTCACCTGCTCTTCGATCGAGTGGAGGCCGCCGACGCCGGTTCCGACGATCACACCGACGCGCCCGGGGTCGGCTCCGATCGGGCCCGCTTGATCGAGCGCCTCGGCCGCGGCAGCCATCGCGAACTGCTGGACGCGGTCGGCGCGGCGGGCTTCCTTGGGGCTGTCGAACCAGGGGCTGGGATCCCAGTCGGCCAAGGTCGTCGACGTGCCGCCGGACGTCCCCGACCCGAGGAGACCGTCCCAGAAGGCCTCCTTGCCCACGCCGCACGGCGCCAGCACCCCGTACCCGGTGATGGCGACCCGGCGGCCGCCCGAGCCCTTCATCCGATCTTGCTGACGACCAGGTCGTAGGCCTGGCCGACGGTCTCGATGCCCTCGAGGTCCTCCTCGGGCACCTCGATGCCGAACTCCTCCTCGAGCGCCATCACCAACTCGACCAGATCCAGGCTGTCGGCGTCGAGGTCGTCACCGAACTTGGCCTCGGGCACCACCTTGTCCGCGTCCACCGACAGCACCTCGACGGCGCAGTTGCGGAAGCGGGCGTACAGCTCTTCGTTCACGTGGACTCCTTGTCGGTATGGATCGGGGTGTCAGTGTCCCATGCCCAGGCCGCCATCGACAGGGATGACGGCGCCGGTGATGTACCCGGCCTCGGGCGAGGCCAGGAAGGCGACGGTGGCGGCGATCTCCTCGGTGGAGGCGAACCTACCGAGTGGAACGGCCGCGGTGAGCTCGCCGATGCGCTTGTCACCCAGAGCGGTGGTCATGTCCGTTTCCACCGGACCCGGGGCGACGACGTTGACGGTGATGCCGCGCGATGCCAGTTCCCGCGCCAGCGATCGGGCCAGCCCCACCAGGCCGGCCTTGGACGCGGCGTAGTTGGCCTGGCCGGCCGAGCCGAGCAGGGCGACCACCGAGGACATGAAGATCATCCGGCCCCGACGGGCCCGCAGCATGCCCTGCGCGGCGCGCTTGGCGACCCGGTAGGCGGCGGTGAGGTTGGCGTCGATGACCGAGGTGAAGTCGTCCTCGCTCATGCGGAGGATGAGGCCGTCGTGGGTGACGCCGGCGTTGGACACCAGCACCTCGACCGGGCCGTACTGCTCCTCGACGGCCTTGAACGCCGCCTCCACCGACTCGCCGGAGGTGACGTCGCAGGCCAGCCCGAACAGGTCCTCGGGAGGTGGCGACGTGTGGTAGGTGACCGCCACCTTGTCGCCCTGGTCCGCGAAGCGGCGGGCACAGGCGAGGCCGATGCCCCTCGAGCCGCCTGTCACCAGCACCACCCGGGTCACGCCGGGACGCCTCCCCACCGCAGCACCGCGCTCGCCGCGGTCATGCCGGCGCCGAAGCCGACCAGCAGGAGCAGATCCCCCTTGTTGGCCCGGCCGTCGTCGAGCGCGTCCACGAGGGCCAGCGGGATCGAGGCCGACGAGGTATTGCCGGTGTAGTGCAGCACCGTCGCGGCGCGCTCCATCGGGATGCCGAGGCGTTGGCAGGCGGCCTCGATGATGCGGATGTTGGCCTGGTGGGGAACGACGAGCGCGATGTCGTCGGCGGTGACGCCGGCGTGCGCCATCGCCTTCTCACCCGACTCGACCATGATGCGCACGGCCCGGCGGAACACCTCTCGCCCGTCCATCTTCAAGCAACCGCCGAGCTCCGCGTAGAGGAAGCGCTCGGCGGAGCCGTCGGCGTCGAGGTCCCACCCGAGGAGCTGGCCGGGGCCGTCCACCCGCTCCAGCACGACCGAGCCGGATCCGTCGGCGAAGAGGACGGCGGTGTTGCGGTCCTCCCAGTCCGTGATGCGCGCCAGCGTGTCGGTACCGATCAGGAGCACCTTCTCCGCCCCCATCGCGATCAGCCCGTGGCTGGTGACCAGGCCGTACACGAATCCGGAACACGCGGCATTGACGTCGAAGGAGCCGCAGCGCAGCCCGAGCTCGGTCTGGACGGTCGATGAAGTGGCCGGGACCGCCCGATCCGGCGTGGTGGTGGCGAGGACGAGGGCGTCGATCCGGCTCGGGTCGACCCCGGACATCTCGATGGCCTTGCGACCCGACTCGACCGAGAGTCCGGCGGTCGTGCCCCCGACCCGCCGCTCCCGGATGCCCGTGCGTTCCCGGATCCACTCGTCGGTGGTGTCCATCGTGCCGGCCAGGTCGTCGTTGGTGAGCACCTTTGGTGGCAGGGCGGTGCCCCACCCGGTGATCACCGCGCCGGCGACGCCCTTCGGGGTGGCGGGCACGTCAGTTCGACCTCAGCCAGGCGATGGGCTGGCGCAACGTGACCCGCTCGCCGTCCATGGCGATGTAGCTCTGCAGGACGCCGGCGAAGGGTGACCGCACCTCCTCGTCGGCCACCCGTCCCAGCACATCCCCGACACCGATCACGGTCCCTCCCTCGAGACCCCCCACGGGGGTGAAGACGCCGGCGGCGGGGCTCACCACCAGCCGTTCGACGGCGAAGAGGTGCTCGCCTTCGTGCGGTGGCGGGATGAGGGGCTTGCTGGCGTCGATGAAGTCGAGCAGCTTGTCGAGCTCGTCGGGGGTGGCGACCGACAGGGTGCGGGCGGCGTCGACGGTCCGCTTGGTCATGCCGGTCAGGACCCCGCCCGGGCCCAGTTCGACGTAGTCGGTGACGCCCTCCTGGCCCAGCGCCAGCACGCAGTGCTTCCAGCGCACCGGGCTCGACAGTTGCGCCGACAGCAGGCTGGCCCACTCCTGCCCGCGGTCGTGGGGGAGCGCGTCGACGTTGGAGATGATCGGCACCTCCGTGTCGCGCGGGTTGGCCTCGGCGATGGCCTTGCGGAGACGGTCTCGCGCCGGGGCCATGAAGGGGGTGTGGAACGCGCCGGACACCGGCAGCGCCATGACCTTCTTCGCGCCCAGCTCCTTGGCCACCGCGCTGGCTGCCGTCACCCCCTCCGCCGAGCCGGCGATCACGACCTGGCCGGGGGCATTGAAGTTCGCCACCCATACGTCGCTGTCGGCCCGCCGGCAGGCGATCTCGACGTCCTCGTCGTCGAGGCCGAGCACGGCGGCCATCGTGCCCGGGTTGTCCAGGCCGGCCTCGTGCATTGCCTCGGCCCGCTCGCACACCAGGCGCACACCGTCGTCGAAGGCGAGAGCGCCGCTCGCCGCGAGCGCGGTGTACTCGCCTAGGCTGTGGCCGGCGCAGAAGCTGGGTTCGATGCCGAGACGCTCGACCGCGTCCAGCACCATCAGGCTGGCGACGAAGGTGCACAGCTGGGCGTTGCGGGTGTCCTTCAGCTCTTCCGCGTCCGCGTCGAGCAGGAGCCGGGCCACGTCGCGCTCGGCGTGCGCCGACGCCTCTTCGACCAGCTCCCAGCTCTCGTGCTCCGCCCAGGGTCGGCCCATACCGGGCCGCTGCGATCCCTGGCCCGGGAAGGTGAAGGCGAGCACGGGGTTCGAGGCTAGACGGGATCGGCGCGGCGGTCTTGCTACCGCTCGGTAGGCGCGCCGGCGGATGAGCGAGATCGTGGGTGCTTGACCCGGTGGAGCCTGGTCGTGATCATCGTGGCCGTGCGTTCCCCGGTCCGTTGGCTCATCGGCCCACCACCCGAGGACGTGGGGGAGGAGCCAGACCCTCGGTTCTCCTACGCCAACGAGCGCACGTTCCTGGCCTGGAACCGCACCGCCCTCGCCCTGATCAGCGTGGGGTTGGCCGTCACGAACCTGCTGCCGCCCTTCGAGCTTCCTTTCGGGCGGAGGGTCATCGGCCTGCCGCTCATCGCACTCGGCGCGTTCGTCGCCCTGGCGTCACTTCGGGAGTGGGCCGGCAATCAGCGGGCCATGCGGGAGGGGCGGCCGCTACCTGTCGCTCGCCTGCCCCTCTTGGTGAGCGTCGTCATCGGCGTCGTCGCCGTCGTCGCGCTGCTGATCGCCGCCGTGAGCAGCTCGTGAGCGCGTTCGAGGAAGAGACCGACGGGGCGGCGGTCGAGCGCACCCGTCTGGCCTGGCAGCGCTCCGGACTCTCGCTGGTCGGCTGCGGGTTCGTCATCGCCGAGGGCGTCCCGATCAGCGGTGGTGTCGTCGGCCGGCCAGCCGTCGGGCTGTTCGTCCTCGTGCTCGGTCTCACGGCATGGGCCATCGGATTGCGCCAGGAGCGGGTACGGGCCAAACGGATCGGCACGCCTCGTGAAGCCGCGGTGCTCACCGACCTCGCCCCCGTCGCCCTCGGCACGTTCCTCATTGGGCTGGCCGGACTGGTGGTGGAGCTCCTGTTCGTCGGCTGATTCGCTGATCGATCACGGTCCGCTGACGAGCGTGCCGTGATCGTCGCCGGACCTTCTGGAGACGTCGGGCCTCCCGTCGGGCGCCTTCGCCGCCGCCTTCGATGGTGATCAGCTGCTGGTGCTGGGTGAGATTGGTTCGGGAGTCGCGCTCTGGTCGGTGGAGGACGTGTTCGCCGGCCTCTAGGGACTGTCGTGCCGCGGATTAGGCTGGACGCCCCGACCGGCCCGAGTGGCGGAATGGCAGACGCGGCGGACTCAAAATCCGCTGTCCGCAAGGACGTGTGGGTTCGACTCCCACCTCGGGCACGAGTATATTCCCTGCTCAGCAGCTATGAGTTTCTTGTTGAGGTGTCCGGTAACTGTGGCACTCGGGACTGCCATCCAAGATTTTGACTAGGCTTTTCGCGGCGTGGGCGGAAGTTTGCGGTCGCGGCGGCCCGGGGTGTGGGAGCTCATCATCCAGCTCCCGCGCGACCCGCTGACCGGCCGGCCCCGCCAGCTCAGCCGCACCTTCCACGGCACCAAGCGGGAGGCACAGCGGGCGCTGGCTGCCGAAGTGGCCTGGTCTCGGCCGGGAAGGTGACCGCGACGACGCAGACCGTCGCCGACCTGCTGGCGTCGTGGTACGAGCGGGCGGCGGCCGACCTCTCGCCGTCGACGGCGCGCGAGTACCGCCGGCTGATCGACAAGCGGCTGCTGCCGGCGCTCGGCCGGGTGCGGGAGCTGCGCTGAGGCGGCTTGCGTCGTTCGAGGTCGGTCCTGACGCGGATCCTCTCGGGAACTCAACCGTCGACTGCAATGATCGGTCGGCTCCCGGAGCCAACCAAAGCGTGCGTCGGGGAGCCTGTCGGCTCTTGCGGCAGGTCGCCGGGCGAGGTGGGATCACCGCCCCGGCAGTGGCACCGCTGAAGGGCACGGCGGCGCCGG
>DASTFY010000082.1:0-13328 GCA_035719525.1 Acidimicrobiales bacterium | reverse complement strand
GGTGGTGACACCGGCACGACCGAACCGGTCGACACCTCCCTCGATACCACCACGACGACCACCGTCCCGACCGCCGACATGTCGCTGGCCAAGGTCATCGTGGCGAACGGCGCCGGTGTCAAGGGGCTGGCGGGGAGCACCACGGCTCAGCTCCAGGCCGCCTTCCCCACCGCGACGTTCATCCCGGCGACGGACGCCAACGCCAAGTATCAGGCCAGCGCCGTCTACTACCTGCCCGGTTTCGAGACGCAGGCGGGCGAGATCGCGACGTCGCTTGGCCTCCAGCCGAGTGGGCTGTTCCCCCCCGCGTTGCCCCTCCTTGATCCGGCGAAGGTCGTCGACGCCAACATCCTGGTGCTCCTCGGCGCCGACATGGCCGGTGGCGTCACGGTCACGCCGCCCGTCCAGGCCGACTCCGTCACCGAGACCACGGCCACCACCGCACCACCCTCCACCTAGATCGTCTTGGGAGCGAGGACGGCACTGGCTCAGCCGAGCTCGGCCAGGCCGGCTCGCACGACGTCCTCGATGGCCTCCGCCGTGTGCTTCAGCGCGGCGTCGCGACCGCAGCGCTCCACGAGCGAGATGACCCTCAGGCCCGCGGGCGTCTCGACACCGTCAAGCACCTCCCCGACTACTGCGAGCACTGGCCGACCCGCCCGACCGGCCAGGGACAGGACGCCGCCGACCACCTTGCCGTCGAAGCTCTCCTCGTCGAGGAAGCCCTCCCCGGTCACCACGACGTCGGCGGCCTCGATGCGCTCGATCAGACCGAGCTCATCGGCCACCAGCTCGAAACCGCTGACTAGCTCACCGCCCACGGCGGCCAGACCGCCGGCCAGCCCGCCGGCGGCACCACCCGATACCAGCGGCGCGACGTCGACTCCGAAGTCCTCCCGGTAGACGTCGACCAGCCGCTCCAGCCGGCGGGTCAGCAGCGCCACCTGGGCCGGCGTCGCCCCCTTCTGCGGTGCGAACACCCGAGCGGCGTCGACGAAGGTCGTCCTGACGTCGCACGCAGCGATCAGCTCGACGCTGCGGAGGCGACCAGCGCCCCAGACGCCTCGGACGGCGCCGAGCCCGCCGTCGGTCGTGGCGGAGCCGCCCATGCCGACGATGATCCGCCGCGCCCCCGCATCGAGCGCAGCGGCGATCAGCTCGCCCGTGCCGTGCGAGGTGGCCGCCATCGGATCGTTGTCCTCCGGTCCGCCGATCAGAGCCAATCCGGAGGCCAGCGCCATCTCGATCACCGCCGTGCCCCGGCGCAACCGCCACGGCGCGTCAACCGGATCACCGAGCGGTCCCATCACCAAGGTCGAGCGGGTGGGCCCGCCGAGTGCAGCTAGCGTGCCCTCACCCCCGTCGGCCACCGGGGCCTGGTCGCACTCGCCGCCCAGCTCCTTCACCGCACGGGCCACCGAGGCCGCCACCTCGGCCGCCGAAGCGGTGCCCCGGAACTTGTCGGTTGCGGCGAGGACTCGCACGGCCGGAGCCTATGACTGGGGCGTCTCCTACGCTGTCGCCATGTCGTCTGACGCCGTCGACCTGAGCACCATGGACGCCGTCGCCCAGGCCGAATTGGTCCGCGACGGCCATGTCTCGCCGGTGGAGCTCGTCGAGGCCGCCATCCTCCGCATCGACAAGGTCAACCCGGAGATCAACGCCGTCATCCACGAGCGATTCGACGAGGCGCGCGCCGAGGCCGCCGGCCCGCTCCCGAACGGACCGTTCCGGGGGGTGCCGTTCCTCCTCAAGGACCTCGGGGTGATGATGGCCGGCCAGCCGTACCACTGTGGGAGCCGGTTCCTGAAGGGTGCCGCCTACCGTGCACCCTACGACAGCGGGCTGACCCGTCGCTTCGTCGACGCCGGCCTGGTGGTGCTCGGGCGCACCAACACCCCCGAGTTCGGCACCACGATCACCACCGAGTCCGTCGCCTACGGACCGTGTCGTAACCCGTGGAACCCGGAGCACTCGACCGGTGGCTCCTCGGGTGGCTCAGCCGCCGCCGTGGCGGCAGGCATGGTGTCCGTGGCACACGCAAGCGACGGGGGAGGATCGATCCGCGTACCGGCCAGCGAGTGCGCCCTGGTGGGGTTGAAGCCCAGCCGCGGGCGGGTGACGCGCGCCCCGGAGGGGGAGAGCTGGATGGGGGCGACCGTGGACGGCGTCGTGTCCCGCTCGGTCCGGGACACGGCCACGATGCTCGATTGCATCGCCGGGTACGAGGCCGGCGATCCATACACCGCGCCACCACCGACGCGGCCGTTCGCGGCGGAGGTGGGCGCTGATCCCGGGCCGCTGCGCGTCGGCCTGCTGGACCATCCCCTCGGAGCCGGCGTCGCCGCTGATCCCGATTGCACCGATGCCGTGCGCGCCGCGGCAGAGTTGCTCGAGTCGCTGGGCCACCGCGTCGAGGTCGGTCATCCTGCGGCGCTTGAGGACGAGGCGGTCCTCCCCCGCTTCATCACCATCATCGCGGCAGCGACGGCCGCCGACGTGGCCTTCTGGGAGCGGGAGCTCGGCCGAGCGGCCGGCCGGGCCGACGTCGAGGGCGACAACCTCGCGTTCCGGGCCATCGGCGACCGGACGGGCGCGCCGGCCTACGTGCAGGCGGTCAGCTGGCTGCACGAGTGGGCCCGGCGGGTGCAGGCGTGGTGGCACGGAGACGGCCACGATCTGCTGCTGACGCCCACGCTCGCGGTTCCCCCTCCGCCGATCGGCTATCTCTCCGATCCTGACCTCGGGGGCGCCCGGGTGAGGGACGTGCTCCAGTACACGGCCCAGTTCAACATCACCGGGCAGCCGGCGGTCAGCCTGCCGCTGCACTGGACCGAAGGGGGCCTGCCGGTCGGGGTCCAACTCGTGGCGCCGTACGGCCGCGAGGACCTGTTGATCCGGGTGTCGTCGCAGCTCGAGCAGGCGCAACCCTGGACCGGCCGCACCCCACCCATCTACGCCCACTGACGAGCGCTGGCCCAGACCGCGATGTCAGGCGCTGGCTCGGCGGGCGTTGGCGCGCCGCAGCTCGGCCAGGGGGGGTCGCTCGACGTGAGGGCACGACAGCGGCGGCAGGCCGGGGATCTGCAAGGTGGCTGGCCTGGTGGCCGGGAGCCCGGCGCGGGCGAACGCGGTCTGGAGGATGGACAGCGCTTGCGGCGACAGCTCCTCCAGGCTGCGGTTGCGATGGTGGCGGGACACCAGGTCGACCTGGGCGATGGCGGCTGGGCCCATCCGCTCCTCGACGTCGATGAGCAGGCCGAGGTCCACGCCGTAGCCCTGGACGAAGCGCACGCTCTCGAGGACCGATCGCCGGGCTGCGTACTCGCCCGAGAGCGGCTGGACGATCCCGGCCAACGAAGGGAAGAGCAGCGAGATGATGGGCCGGGCCACCAGCTCGGTCGTGCGACCCCCGGTGCCCGGCGCGTCAGCGTCCGGCCGCTCGTAGAACCCCTTGACGAAGGCCACCGTCTCGTCCTGGAGCAGCGGACCGACGAGGCCCACGACGAAGCGGCTGTCGAAGTCGGTGATGTCGGCGTCGCAGAAGGCGACCAGGTCGCCGCTCGACGCCGCCAACCCCCGCCAAAGGGCTTCTCCCTTGCCCGTACCGGCGGCCAGGCCGTCCATCGGCTCATCGGTCGAGACGACCGTGGCCCCCGCGGCCGCTGCCGCGGCACCGGTGGCGTCGTCGGACCGGTCGTCGACGACCACGATCTCGTCGACCAGTCGGTGCTCTTCCATGAGCGGCCGACGGATGGCGGCCACGATCCCGGCGATCGTCGTTTCCTCGTTCTTCGCCGGCAGGCACACCGTGATGATGTGGGCGCCCTTGCTGCGAGCCAGCTCCCCCGCCCGGAACGCGCGGTGGTGAAACTGCCGCCGCACGGGGAGGTCCATCTCGTCAGTCTTCCGGTGGCACCGTGCAGGCGCAATACGGCGGGCGGGGCCGGTGGTCCGCCGAGTCGTGACCGCTAGCGTGCGCCGCATGGCCGTCACCGTCCGGATCCCCACCACGCTGCGCCCGATGTCGGGCGGTCGATCAGAGGTTCGGGTCGAGGGATCGACGGTGGCTGAGGTGCTGGTCAGCCTCGATGCCTCTCACCCCGGCTTCCGGGATCGCCTCCTCGACGACAATGGAGCGCTGCGCCGGTTCGTCAACGTCTTCGTGGCCGACGATGACGTCCGCTACCTCCAGGGTCTCGACACGGCGGTCCCCGACGGTGAAACCGTGGCCATCATCCCCGCCGTCGCCGGCGGCGTGTAAGCGGCTGATTCCTCGTCGCCGCTCTCCGCTGCGCTTCGATCGGCTCCTACTCGCTTCGCTCGGCAATGCGTCTTGTCGCGCTGGGTGCGCCGGCCAAGCCGGTCGCACCTGGGTTCTGCCGCTCCCCGGTTGCCCCGTTAGCACTCGCAGGGGTAGAGTGCTAGCACTCGCCAGGGAAGACTGCGAACACCCACCACGTCCAATGGAGGACACCACATGCCGAAGATGATCGCCTTCGACGAGCAGGCGCGCCGGAGCCTTGAGGCGGGCATGAACAAGCTCGCCGATGCTGTGCGCGTGACGCTCGGGCCGAAGGGCCGCAACGTCGTGCTCGAGAAGAAGTGGGGCGCTCCCACCATCACCAACGATGGCGTGTCGATCGCCAAGGAGATCGAGCTCGAGGACCCCTTCGAGAAGATCGGGGCCGAGCTGGTCAAGGAGGTGGCCAAGAAGACCGACGACGTCGCCGGCGACGGCACCACCACGGCCACCGTCCTGGCCTGGAGCATGGTCCATGAGGGCCTGCGCAACGTGGCCGCCGGCGCCAATCCGATGAGCCTGAAGCGGGGCATCGAGGCCGCGGTCGAGGCCGCGGTCGAGGCGATCGCCGAGCAGGCCAAGGAAGTCGACAGCAAGGACCAGATCTCCCAGGTGGCCGCCATCTCGTCGGCCGACGACGAGATCGGCCAGATGATCTCCGAGGCCATCGACAAGGTCGGCAAGGACGGCGTGATCACCGTCGAGGAGAGCCAGACCTTTGGCATGGAGATGGACCTGGTCGAGGGCATGCGCTTCGACAAGGGCTACATCTCGCCGTACTTCGTGACCGATCCGGAGCGCATGGAGGCCGTCCTGGACGACGCCTACCTGCTGCTGGTCGGCTCCAAGATCTCCTCGGTGCGGGACCTGCTCCCGGTGCTGGAGAAGATCATGCAGACGGGCAAGCCGCTGGCCATCATCTCCGAAGATGTCGAGGGTGAGGCGCTGGCCACCCTCGTGGTCAACAAGATCCGCGGCACGTTCAAGTCCGCCGCGGTGAAGGCGCCCGGCTTCGGCGAGCGGCGCAAGGCGATGCTGCAGGACATGGCCATCCTCACCGGCGGCCAGGTCATCACCGAAGAGGTGGGCCTCAAGCTGGAGAACGTGACCCTGGACCTGTTGGGCACGGCCAAGAAGGTGATCATCACCAAGGACGAGACCACCATCGTCGAGGGCGGCGGTGCCGAGGACGACATCAAGGGCCGCATCAACCAGATCAAGACCGAGGTGGAGAACACCGACTCGGACTACGACCGGGAGAAGCTGCAGGAGCGCCTGGCCAAGCTGTCGGGCGGCGTTGCGGTGCTCAAGGTCGGGGCCGCCACCGAGGTGGAGCTGAAGGAGAAGAAGCACCGCATCGAGGACGCGGTGTCGACCACCAAGGCCGCCATCGAGGAGGGCGTGGTCCCCGGCGGTGGCGTGGCGCTGCTGCGCTCGCAGGCCGCGGTGCTGAAGACGGCCGACAGCCTGAGCGGTGACGAGTCGACGGGCGCCCGCTTGGTCGCCAAGTCGCTCGAGTCACCGATCAAGCAGATCGCCGAGAACGCCGGTATGGAAGGCGGCGTCGTCGTCGAGCGGGTGAAGGGCCTGAGCGGAAGCGATGGGCTCAACGCCGCCACCGGCGACTACGAGGACCTGGTGAAGATCGGTGTCATCGACGCCGCCAAGGTCACCCGGTCGGCGCTGCAGAACGCGGCATCGATCGCCGCGCTGTTCCTCACCACGGAGGCGGTCGTGGCCGACAAGCCGGAGAAGGACAGCCCGGCCATGCCCGGTGGAGGCATGGAGGACTTCTGACCGAGGCTTCGCCCTCGCTCGAACTCCCTGACCGAGGGGTCGGCCCATCAGGCCGGCCCCTCGCCGCGTCCGGCCATTACCCTGGGCGGATGGCCAGCGTGACGAATCCGGCCGCGGCACCGAAACCGCCGTTGCATCCGGACATCGAGGCCCTGCGGTTCCTGCTAGGCACCTGGACCGGCGAAGGCCGGGGCAGCTATCCGACCATCGACGACTTCTCCTACACCGAGACCGTCACGTTCGGCCATGTCGGCAAGCCCTTTCTGGCCTACGGCCAGCGCACCTCGCGAATCCCCGACGGCTTCCCGCTCCACGCTGAGAGCGGGTACTGGCGAGGAGCCGGGGCAGGCCGGATCGAGCTGGTCCTGGCCCACCCATCCGGGCTGGTCGAGGTGCAGGAGGGCTCCATCTCCGACGGACGGATCGATGTCCGCTCCCGCCTGATCGCCGGTACGGGCACGGCCAAGGAGGTCACGGCCGTCGAGCGGACATTCGAGGTCGACGGTGATGTGCTCCGCTACACGCTGCGCATGGCGGCGGTCGGTGTGCCCCTCACCGACCACCTGGAAGCCGAGCTCCACCGCCAAGCGGCGGCGTGAGTCCGAGCACCTCAGGCCGGTCTCGTCACGCCACGCCGGTATCCTGCGCCATGGCCCGCGGCCGGACCGAGACCGTCCTCGTCACCCGGTGGGACGGGAACCAGTCCCGGCGGGGCCCCGACGAGCTGATCGTCGAGGAGCCGATGGCCATCCAGCTCGACGGTCACCTGGTCGCCACCACCATGCGCACGCCGGGCCACGACTACGAGCTGGCCGCCGGCTTCTGTCTCACGGAGGGCCTGCTGCAGGGGGCGGCGGTCGAGTCGGTGCGGTACTGCGCGACCGGTTCCGCGGCCGACACCGACTTCAACGTCGTCACGGTGGAGACCGGGGGCTCCGCGCCGACGCCGACACCCCGACTCACGCCCATCACCTCGAGCTGCGGGCTGTGCGGCACGGCTGAGCTGGGCGAGCTGCTGGAGCGGCTCGAGCCGCTCCCGGCCGGAGGGCCGACGTTCGCCCTGGAGGACCTGGCTGCGCTCGCGGCGGCCGCGTTGGCCGGACAGCCGCTGTTCGACTCCACCGGCGCGGTGCACGCCGCCGTGGCCTTGACCCGGGCCGGCGACCTCGTCGTGGCCCGGGAGGACGTCGGTCGGCACAACGCGGTCGACAAGGTCATCGGCCGGCTGCTCCTGGACGGACGCCTGCCGGCGCACGAGCTGGTGTTGGCCGTCACCAGCCGGGCCAGCTTCGAGATCGTGCAGAAGGCGTGGGCGGCTGGCTTCACCGCCGTCGTCGCGGTGAGCGCGCCGACCGCGCTGGCTGTCACCGCGGCTCGTGCCGCCGGCATGACGCTGGCCGGCTTCGCCCGCGCCGGCCGGGTGAACGTGTACTCGCCGGAACAACTGCGCGCCGCGCAACCGGCTGCCGCCGGCTGAGCCGGCGAAATGCGTCGCGACGGCTCAGGCCGGGCGGCGGACCGGTGGGACCGTGCTCGGAACGGGCACGGTCGCCTCCTCGGCGGCCACCCACCGGGGCAAGCCGGCCAGGACGCGGGAGATGCCGGCGCCGCTGCCCTCCACGAGCAGCATGCGGGGGGCCCGGTCGAGCACGTGCAGGGTCGCCTCGATGCGGGCCACCTCACCGCTCGGCGCGCGGCCTGACCCGCGGTAGCGCAGTACGAAGCGACGGTTCACGAGCTCAGTCGATCCTCGGTGCACCTCACCGAGCGAGGCCTTCTCCTTCCAACGACGAGGGGAAGCCTAGCGGCTCGGCCCGGCGCCGGAGCAGGGTCAGCGCCGCCGCGGCCCGCTCCGGGCTGCGGGCCTGCGATCGGAGGCGCCGGCTGCCGCTGATGACCCGCGCCAGGACTCCCACGACTGCCGGACACGCCATGGACGTGCCGTCCAGGTCCAGGTAGCCGCCGGGCACCGTCGAGACGATGGCCACCCCGGGCGCCGTGACGTCGATGGCGCCGACGTTGGAGAACGCGGCGATGAAGTCGGCCCCGTCGTTCCCGTACGGTCCGCGCCGTTCGGCCGCACCGCCGGCGGAGGCCGGGAACGTGCCGGTGCGCCCGAGGGCCGAAGCGGCCACGACGTCGGCCAGGTTGGCGGGGAAGCTGACCGGCCCCCGGTCGTCGTTGCCGGCGGCCGCCACCACCAGCACGCCGGCCGCCTGTGCCTCCTCGATGGCGGCACGCACGACGGGATCTGGCCCGCCCCCGCCCACGCTAAGGTTGACGATGTCGCAACCGTCGCCCACCGCGGCGTCGAGGGCCTTGGCGAGGGCGAAGTTGGTCGCCTCGCCGCGGTTTCGGCCGAAGGCGCGGTAGCTGCGGATCTCGGCTCCCGGCGCCACGCCGCGGCGGCCGCTTGGCGGGCGGCCTCGCGCGGCCACGATGCCGGCGACGTGAGTGCCGTGCTCCAGACCGTTGGGACCGAAGTCCTCCGGCTCTTCACCGGTGACGCAGTTGCGCCCACCGGCCACGGCGAGGTCCCCGTGATCCAACGCCACACCGGTGTCGATGAGCGCGATCCGCACGCCACGGCCGGCGGACAGGCGGGCCATGCCGTAGCGGTGAGCCACGCCATCGACCTCGCGGTGGTCGAGCGGTCGGAGGGCCAGACGCAGCGGCCGCCCGGCGCGCACCCGGCGCCGCAGCAGGCTCCAATGGTCGAGCGCGCCGTGCACGTACAGCCGCTCCACCACGTCGGCGGCGCCGAGGTCCAGTTCCACGGTGCCGTCGGCAGCGGTCCGGCCCCGGGCGCCCCGGCGGGCGGCGAAGTCGGTGAACGCGCTGACCGTGGCGCCGGTGACGACTCGCCCGTCGGCGGAGACCACTGTGACCACGAAGGGTGGAGCCGCGGCGACCTCGAGAGGGGGCCGCGCCACCTCCGGGCGGACGAGGGCGGGTCGGTACAGCCGGACCGGAACCACCCGCAGATCAGGTTCGCGAACGCGCAAGGTTTCCACGTCGCCCGGTGCAATGGCGACCAGGGTGGCGCCGCCCCCCGGTCCGACCAGGGTGTCGACCACGCGGGGCGCGCCCGGTTCAGCCATGGCCGCCTCCAGGTGGCGGGCACCGGTCGGCCAGCGCAGGCCTCGGCGGGGCAAGAGCACGTAGCGGCGCACCCACCCAGGATGGCCCTTCGCTGTAGCAGGGTTCGCACCCCGCTCGCTCTCCGGGGCGTGATCTGAGAAAATGTGCGCACCGCGGAATCCAATTGGTCCATCCGGACCGATAATGAGGCAGGGACCCGCCTGGGAGGGCGGCCGAACCGATCTGGGGTTTGATGTGCCCGTGAAGCAGGCCCTTGCACTGCGACACCACACCGTGATGGGGTGGGAGCATGACGAGGCGGCCGGCGGGCGCGCGGGGTACCGGGTGAGGGGCGTCGTGCGGCGTCGGACGAGCGTCGTCGGAGCGCTCGTCGCCGTCGGCGTGGTGGCGGCGGCGTGCGGCAGCAACAAGTTCACCTACCTCGACAATGGCACCGAGAACACTTACATCCGGGTGCCGACCGAATGGAAGGTCTTCACGGCCGAGGGCGGGGGTTCGCGCCCCGAGGCCTTCCCGGACAGCGTCGAGTCCGTCTGGCACGTGGCCTTTGATGCCAACGACCAGCCGAGTTTCGAGAACACCCAGGCGCTCGACGCCCTGCCTCCGACCTCCGTCGACAAGCCGGTCGGCCAGCTCCAGATCTTCAACGTCCAAGGCAACTTCAACCAGGAACTGTCGCTGACCACCGCCCGCAGCACCGCACTCGGGATCGACCCGCTCGGCGTCCCCGACGACGTGAAGGACCTGGTGGAAATCGTCAGCTACACCCCGATAGCCCAGGACGGCATGCAGGGCAGCCGCGTCGTCTACAACCTCCACAACGAAGGCGAGGACTGGCAGACCGTGGACGCCACCACCCTGTTCGACCAGAGCCGCAACCGGTTCTACGTCCTGCGCATCGGCTGCACCTCGGAGTGCTTCAAGGATCACCAGGACGCCATCAGCGAGATCGCCACCTCATGGAAGGTCGTGCGATGAGCGAAGCGAATGGCCCGAGCGGCCAAGAGCGGAGAACGCAGGTGAGCGCAGCGAATGGCCCGAGCGGCCAAGAGCGGAGGACTCGATGAGCATGACCTTGCCGCCCCCGCCGCCGCCCCCGCAGGCGGTGCACGAGCCTGAGATCGACGACCGGGAGCCGAAGACCCGGCTCCCGATGATGCTGGGGGACCGGCTCAAGGTCCTCGTGCTGATCGCCCTGTTCCTCGCGCTGTCCGCCGCGTACCTGCACTCGAAGATCCCGATCATGTCCTTCTGGGAGGCCCTGGAGGATCAGCTCCGGGCCAAGTGGTGGCTGGTCGCGCTGTTCTTCCTCGAGATCCTCCGGCAGGTCCACTACGTGATCTGCGAGCACAGCGCCGCCTACAACCAGTTCTGGGAGAAGCGGGTCTGGGGCGGCTGGAACCGGCGCATGGACAAGATGAACACGTGGCGCCGCTACCGCCTCAATCGCCTCTTCAAGTGGGTCGTCTTCACCGTCATCGCGGGGCTGATCCTGGCCTGGAAGTGGGGCACCACGTTCTGGGAGGCCATCGCGGAGGCGCCCGGGCGCATCTTCGACATTCTTTTCGTCAACCCCGTGGTCGGCCTGCCCCTGTTCTTCACGCTGATCGTCACGGCCATGTACGGCCTGTTCAACCTGCTGATCTTCTTCGGCATCTTCATGATCGGGGGCATGGAGACCTACAAGGCGGGCGAGATCAAGACCCGCTTCCGGGACGTCTGGGGACAGGACCCGGTGCTGAACAAGGTGCAGGAGAACATCGACTTCCTGGAGAAGCCGGCCGAGATCGAGGCCAAGGGCGGCTATGTGCCGAGCGGCATCCTCCTGTGGGGGCCGCCGGGCACGGGCAAGACGCTCATGGCCGAGGCGGTGGCGGGCGAGACCGGCAAGCCGTACGTCTTCGTCGATCCGTCGGCCTTCGTGCAGACCTTCATCGGCGTCGCCCCGATGAAGATCAAGTGGCTCTACCGCAAGCTGCGCAAGCAGGCGCTGCGCCACGGCGGAGTGGTGGTCTTCTTCGACGAGGCGGATGTCCTCGGCAACCGGGGCTCGACCAGCTCGGGCGGGCAGTTTGACGCCCGCCGGGAGAACGCGGCGGTCGGGCTGCAAACCTGCAACGCCGCCCACTACGTCGACGACTACGCGCTGTCGATCGTGTGGCACGGCCTGCAGCCGCCGGCAGCGGCAGGGATCGACGGCGAGGATCAGAAGCCCGAGAAGAGGGGCATCATCATGGCCGGGATGGGCGGTGCCGGCGGGATGGGCGCCCTCCAAGCCCTGCTCACCGAGATGTCCGGGCTCAAGAAGCCCCGGGGGTTCTTCAGCCGGCGCATGCGGTCGTTCCTGGGCATGAAGCAGAAGAAGCCGCCGAAGTACCGGATCCTGCACATCATGGCCACCAACCGGCCCGACGTGCTCGACGACGCCCTCCTACGGCCCGGCCGGCTCGACCGCATCTACAAGGTCGGCTACCCCCACGTCGACGGGCGGCGCCGCACCTACCAGGGTTACCTGGACAAGGTGAAGCACGAGCTGACCGACCCTCAGATCGACCGGCTGTCGGTGATCTCGCCGTATGCCACCGGGGCCATCATCAAGGACATCGTCAACGAGGCGCTCATCATCGCCATGCGGGACGATCGCGACACGATCACGTGGGCCGACATGCTCAAGGCCAAGCACATCAAGACCCATGGGATCCCCGACGACTGGACCTACGGCGATCTGGAGCGTCACCAGGTGGCCATTCACGAGGCCTGCCACGCCGTGGCCATGTACCGGCTCCAGAAGCGCTCGACCATCGACGTCGCCACCATCGAACGGCGCGGTGGCACCGGCGGCTTCGTGGCGCCGATGCCTCTGGAGGAGCGCTTCACCGAGTGGCGTAGCGGATTCGAGATCAACGTCAAGACGTTCCTGGCCTCGCTGGCCGGCGAGCGGATGCTGTTCGAGGGCGACAACTCGGCCGGCGTCGGGGGCGACCTGTACAGCGCCACCCGCATCGTCATGGAGACCCAGGCCTATTGGGGCATGGGCCCCAGCATCGCCTCGCATTCGGTCACCAAGGCGCAGCGGGGCGGGGTCAGCTCGCGGCCGGAGGACGGCACCGACCGGAACCTGCTCGAGACCAGCTTCGGACTCCAGATCGAGGCCCGCCTACAGGAGCTGATGGCGGAGACCGAGCAGATGTTGCAGGACAACCGGCGCTTCGTTCTGGCCATCGCCCACGCCCTCGAGACCCACAAGACGGTCACCGGGGACGACATCGACGCCATCTTCCGCGGCACCCCCGGCCCGAATCTGGACGGTTGGGTGTACCACACGGACGACTTCCTGCTGTCGTACGAGGCCTACCACCTGAGCACCATCGAGGCGCACCAGGCTCAGGCCAAGCCCAGCCGGGAGCTACCGGTGATGGCGGCGCGTCCAACCGCCACCAACGGGTGGGCGCCGCCGCGGGCCGGACCGCGGCCGCCAGCGCGGTAGTGCTCCTAGCCTGGGCGGCATGGCTGACCCGGTATCGCCCTCGAAGGGGTGGGGCGTGCTCCACCTTTTCTGCCAGCCGACCCCCCTGGCCGACGCCGAGGCCGTCCGCGCCGCGGTCAAGGACATCACGGCCACCGGTCACCAGGTCGTGCCCGTCGCCGTGCTCGGTCACAAGGCCGACCTCGCGTTCATGGCCCTTGGCCCGGACCTGCGCCAGCTCAGGCGCTTCCAGACCGCGCTCCAGGGCGCCGGCCTGACGGTGGTGGACTCCTACGTGTCGCTGACGGAGGTTTCCGAGTACGCCCAGGGCATGCCCGAGCACATGCTCGAAGCCCGGCTCCACCCGCAGCTCCCACCCGAGGGCAAGTCCGCGTTCTGCTTCTACCCGATGACCAAGCGGCGGGAGGTGCAGCAGAACTGGTACACGCTGCCCTACGACGACCGCAACGCCCTCATGCGCGAGCACGGCGCCTCCGGCCGCACCTTCTCGGGTCGCGTCCTGCAGGTCGTCACCGGCTCGACCGGCATCGACGACCACGAGTGGGGGGTGACGCTCTTCGGCGTCCACCCCGACGACCTCAAGGCGGTCGTCTACACCATGCGCTACGACCGGGCCTCGGCCGTGTACGCCGAGTTCGG
>DASTFY010000081.1:0-2779 GCA_035719525.1 Acidimicrobiales bacterium | reverse complement strand
CGTCGCCCGTTTGGCAGCAGAATTGGCAGCATCGCTGCCGGGCGCGTCCATGGAAGCGGTATCTGCGCCCTCGAGGACGATCTGGGTGGTGAGGGTCGACGACGACCTCTACGTCCGGTCGGTGAACGGGCGCACATCCGACTGGTTCCGTGGGACCCAGCGACGCCAGCAAGGTCGGATCCGACACACCGACGCTCCGGTCGAGCTGACCGTCGACGCCGGCGACGACATGGTCCGCATCGAGGTCCGCGACCACGACGCGAGCCTCCCCGGCAACGGCAGGGTCGTCTCCTTCGAGCTGCGCGAGGCCTCGACCGCCGTCTGACCGGGCCGGCGCCGCGCCCTATGCGTCGAGCAGGGCGGCCACCTCGCGGGCCGTCCCGGCGTCGGTGACCAGGGTGTTGACCAGTCGGGCCCGGGCCGCCCCGACGATCGCCCTGGCCTTGTCGGCACCGACGGAGATCCCGACCACGTGCGGGATGCGCCGCATCCGATCGGGGGTGATGCCCAGCAGCCGCGGCTCGTCCGGGTAGTGGATCAGCGTCCCATCGTCGGTGAAGAAGCGGCCGACCACGTCCCCCGTGGCGTCAGCGATCGCCGGGTCGCCGTCGGAGAAGCCGACGGCGACGAGGCTGGAGTCGGGCTTGGGGTAGGCGCCGATGCCCACCAGGGCGACCTTGGCCCGGTCCCAGAGGTCGAGGGTGGAGTGGACGCCCTCCTCGTGGACCAGGGACCGCTTGAGCGCCGACGAGACGAACGCCGGGGCGTGGAGGTAGCGGGGGGTGCCGTGGAGGGTCACCGCCCAGCGCCTGGTGATCTCGTTCGCCTGAAACCAGGGCCGGTCTTCTGCGCCGCCGCCCAGCGCCGGCACGACCACCACCCCGGGCAGGGGGGCGAGTTCGTAGCGGCCCAGGCTGTAGGTGGCCCGGCCCCAACCGACGACGAGCACGTCACCGGGCTGGAGGCCGATGCCGGCGAGCGCGTCGTTGAGCCGGCCAGCCAGCACCGGCGCGGGGTCGTCGGGGTCGGCCAGCCCGGCGGCGATGTGGAAGCCGCGGAGCCCGAGCCGCTCCTGGAGGTCCTTGCCCAGCGCCGGGTCGGCGGTCGGGGGGACGATCTCGATCCGGACGATGCCGAGCTGGCGGGCCCGGGCCAGCAGCCGGCTCACGGTCGGGCGGCTGACGCCGAGGTGCCGGGCGATCTGCGCCTGGGACCGGTGCGCCTGGTAGTACATGACCGCCGCCGTGACCATCGGCTCGACCTCGTCGGGATCGTAGTAGCTGACCGGTCCGCGCACGGCGTCCCTCCTCACGAGTGCTCGGCTGAGGCAGCTTCACCATAGCGCCATCCCAGCCGATGCACAAGTGCTCTGAACAGATGTTGCACATTTGTTCTTGACATTTGTTCATCTCCCATCTAAGGTTGGGCTTCGCTCAAGTCGGAAGCACAAGGAGCCGTGGATGGAGTTCCGGCAACTTCGCTACTTCATCGCCGTGGCCGAGGAGCTGCACTTCGGCCGGGCGGCCAAGCGCCTCCAGATCAGCCGGCCGCCGCTCAGCCAGCAGATCCTCGCCCTGGAGCGCGAGCTCGGGGTCGAGTTGCTGATCCGCGGCCGCAGCATCGAGCTGACCGAGGCGGGACGGGTCCTGCTCGAGCACGGCCGCAGCGCCAGCGAGGCGGTCACCTACGCCGTCCAGGCGGCGCGGGAGGCCGGCGAAGGCATGACCAGGCTGCGGGTAGGGTATCCGGCCGGAGCTGCCTCGGCGTCGGTGCCGCTGGCCGTCCGGATCTTCCGCGAGCGGTTCCCCTCAGTCGCCCTCGATACGGTGGTCGGGCAGGCCGGCGCGCACCTCGCGGCCCTGGCCGCCCGTCAGGTGGACGTGGCCTTCGTGCGCCTGGCCGGCGCCAACGGCGACAACCTGGCCTTCCGGCCCCTGCACCGCGAGCCCGTCCACGTGGCCATCCCCGAGCTGCACCCGCTGGCCAGGCTGCGCGCCGTCCGGGCTGGGCATCTCGCCAACGAGCCGATCGTCCTGTTCCCGCGGGCGCTCGACCCGCCGCTCCACGACCACCTGGTGCACGACGTCCTAGCCGGCTGCGGTGTCGCGCCGTCGGTCGTGCTCGAGGCGACCACGCTGGAGAGCAGCCTGGTCGCGGTCGCCGGCGGGCTGGGGATCGCTTTCGCGGCCGAGTCGGCGGCCGGACAGTTCACCGTCCGCGGGGTCGAGTTCCGCCCCCTGGTCACGGTGGCCCCGCCGCTGCAGTTCGGCGTGAGCTGGCGGCGTGACACCATCTCGAGGGCCGTCCGGCAGTTCCTCGCCGTGGTCTTCGAGCTGGCCTGGGTGACCAGGCCGGCCACCCGCAACGATGCGGCCATGTCGGGTTCCCTACCGCGTGTCGGAGTTGGTTAGCAGTCGGGCGCTCGGCCTGACCTGGGCAATATCGTTGCTCGTGCTGCGGTGGCTTCCACTCCAGGGATGCGAGAAAGGGCGATGGCGATGTCGGCGGCGGCATAGGCGATCGGGCCTGGCGCGGACCCGGAAGCGCAGGCAATCCCACGATGGGCGCGGCAGGTGACCTGTCGCGATGGAGCGCGGTGAGCACGTCGGGAGTCTTGCTCGCCGCTCGGCCCCCGGAGGGCATACATGACTGCAAGCGCCGAGGTTGGTACTAGCGGGACGGGTAGGTCGGGTGGGGCGCGGGTTGCGGTGCAGCGGTTCGGGACGTTCCTGTCGGGGATGATCATGCCGAACATCGCGGCGTTTATCGCGTGGGGGTT
>DASTFY010000080.1:0-13933 GCA_035719525.1 Acidimicrobiales bacterium | reverse complement strand
CGTCCTCGGCCAGGACGAGGCCTGGGAGCTGATGACGGTCAACGGCGCCGAGCTGGAAGCGGCCGGCTTCGACGTGCGGGTCCCCGCCCTCTCCCGGCGCAAGCCGGCACCGATGCTCCGGCTCTTCGCCGAGCCGGCGGGGGAGTCCCACGTCGGTGCGCATCAGCTCAGCAACGTCCGCTGGTCGGTGGTGTTCGACAACGTCGAGCTCACCGCGGCCGAGATCACGCGCCTCGCCACGGAGGCCCGTCCGCTGGTGCAGGCCCGGGGCCGCTGGGTCGAGCTCGACCGGGTCGACCTGAAGGAGGCGGCGGCAGCGCTGGCCGAGCGCTCCAGGAAGACGATGCTGACCGGTGCGGAGATCCTCCGGCTCGGCCTGGGCCTGGAGCAGGCGCCGTTCGGCGGCAAGGTCGCCCTCGGCGGGACGGGTTGGGCACAGGAGCTGTTCGACCGTGCCCAGGCCACCCCGGCCGCGCCGGTGACCCGACCCGTGGGCTTCCATGGCGAGCTGCGGAGCTACCAGGCCGAGGCGCTGTCGTGGCTCGGATTCCTGGACGCCACCGGGCTCGGGGGCTGTCTGGCGTTGGACATGGGCCTGGGCAAGACGCCGACTGTGCTGGCCCACCTCGGCCGCAGCGTCGGCGACGGGCCGGCGCTCGTGATCGCCCCACCGGCCGTGGTGGGCAACTGGGCCGCGGAGTCGGCCCGCTTCACCCCCGGCCTTCGAGTGGTGGTGCACCACGGCGCCTCCCGCGCCACGGCCGACGAGCTGGAGGCCGAGGTCGCCGGAGCCGACGTCGTCATCACGACCTACGGCACCGCGGTGCGCGACGTCGACGCGCTGGCCGAGCGGCCCTGGGCCCGCATCATCCTCGACGAGGCGCAGGCCATCAAGAACCCCGCCAGCGAGACGGCCCAGCAGCTCCGTCGCCTCCCGGCCCGCATGCGCGTCGTCCTCACCGGCACCCCCATCGAGAACGGCCTCGGCGACCTCTGGGCCCTGCTGGACTTCACCAACCCGGGCCTCGTCGGTGCCCGCCCCGCCTTCATCGCCCAGATGGCCGGCGAGGGCGAGGCCGCGCTGCGGGCGCTCAACGGCATCCTCGTGTTCCGCCGCACCAAGAGTGAGCCCATCGTCGCGGCCGAGCTTCCCGACCGCATCGACGAGATGGACCACTGCACGATGACGCCCGAGCAGATCGGCCTCTACCAGGCGGTGCTCGACGGACTGGTGGCCGAGTCCGCGGAGGTGGGCCGGGAGCGCCGCCAGGGCGCCATCCTGGCCGCCATCACGGCGCTCAAGCAGATCTGCAACCACCCCGCGGCATACCAGGCCGACGACCGCCCGCTGGCCGGAAGGTCCGGCAAGCTGGCCCGCCTCGAGGAGATCGTGGAGGCGGTCTTCGAGGCCGGCGAGCGCATCCTGGTGTTCACCCACTTCGCCGAGTGGGGACGGCGGCTGGCCACGCACCTCACCGACCTCACCGGGACCCCGATCGCCTGCTACGACGGCAGCCTCACCCGCGGGGCCCGGGACCGCCTGGTGGCCGAGTTCCAGGAGGGAGTCGGGCCCGGAGCCCTGGTGCTGTCGCTGAAGGCCGGTGGCACCGGTCTCAACCTGACCGCGGCGAGCCACGTCGTGCTGTACGACCGCTGGTGGAATCCCGCCGTGGAGGATCAGGCGCGCGACCGGGCCTGGCGGATCGGTCAGACCCGCACCGTGGTGTCCCACCGACTCGTGTGTCCGGGCACCGTCGACGAGCGGGTCGAGGAGGTCGTGGCCGGCAAGCGCCACATCGCCGACCTCGTGCTCCCGGCGTCCAGCTCCTTGTCCGACCTCGATGCCGGGCAGCTCCAGCTGGCCCTCGGCCTCCGTCCGGACACGCTGCTGACGGAGGACTCGCAATGAGCGAGGCCTCGCCGCGCCAGCAGCCCGCCCGTCGCCGGCGGCCCTCCGCCGGAGGCCGAGCGGGTCCTCAGGATCGCCCGCTCAGGCCGGAGGACCTCTGGCGCCCCCGCTCCGAACTGCCCCCGCCCGAGCCCATCAGGCCGGCCGATGACCCGACCGCGCTCCTCCGCTCGCTGGGTGACCCGCCCCTGCCCGGCAACCGCCAAGCCACCGGCCACTACCTCGCCACCGTGGCCGAGCGGGCCGCGGTGCTGGCGACCGCCCTCGCCGCCAGCGCCGACCTGCTCGAGGATCCGGACGAGCTCTAGGCACTAGTCGGGATCCTGGCCGACGATGACCGGGTCGAAGGGTGGGCGGGTGAACACCTCGCGGATGGCCGGCTCGAAGGCCTCCAGAGGAAGGCTCGGATATGCCGCGTCGAAGGACGCCTGGTCCCAGCGGGCGCAGAAGTTGTCGCAGGTGTCGTACCAGGGGTGGTCGCGATAGGCCGCGCGAGCCTCCGGATCGACGCCGATGTGATGGCCGTAGTACCTGAGCTGGAACAGCCCGTGCATGAGGACGGTCCAGGTGACCTCGGCCCGGACGTAGGGACGGATGATGGCCGCGGCCACCTGGGAGTGGTTCTCGGGCGCCAGGTCGTCGCCGATGTCGTGGATGAGCGCGGCCACGACCATCTCGACGTCGGCGCCGTCGGCCTGCGCTCGAGTGGCCGTCTGGCGCGAGTGCTCCAGCCGGCTGACCTGGTATCCGGCGATGCCGTCGTCCAGGCGGCGCAGCCCGGCCAGGATCCGGTCGGGGAGCCCGGCGATGTAGGTCGCCTCCGTGCGTTGCAGGAGTTGGTAGTCCTCGAAGGAACCGTCCTCCATGCGGGTGAACTGCACCGTCTCCATGTCATGCCTCGATTCGCTCGTGCCTGCGCCGCCCCACCGGCGTGACGTTAGGTCGCTCGGGCTGGCACACTCGCCGAGATGCGCCGCTTCCGTCAGGTCGACGTCTTCACGGACACGAACTACTTCGGCAACCCGGTCGCGGTCGTGCTCGACAGCGAAGGGTTGAGCACCGACGAGATGCAACGCTTCGCCCACTGGACGAACCTTTCGGAAACGACCTTCGTGCTGCCACCGACGGCCGCCGAAGCCGACTACCGGGTGCGGATCTTCACGCCGGTGTTGGAGCTGCCCTTCGCCGGCCACCCGACGTTGGGGACCTGCCATGCCTGGCGCGAAGCGGGCGGCCAGCCGAAGCGAGCTGACATCGCCGTGCAGGAGTGCGGTGCCGGTTTGATCCCCATCCAGGACGATGGTCATCGGCTGGCCTTCGCGGCCCCTCCTCTGGTGCGTTCGGGTCCCGCCGACGACGCCCTCGTCGACCGCCTCGCCTCGCTGCTCGGCCTCGAGCGAAACCAAGTGGTGGCCGCGGAGTGGGTGGACAACGGCCCGGGATGGGTCGGCGTCTTGCTGTCCAGCGCCGAGGAGGTGCTGGCCCTCAAGCCCGCCCCGGTGGACCTCGACGTCGGTGTGGTCGGCCCGCATCCCGCCGGCTCGGAGTGCGCCATCGAGGTCCGGGCCTTCTTCCCCAAGGACGGCGCCACCGTGGAGGACCCGGTCACCGGCAGCCTGAACGCTTCGCTGGCCCAGTGGCTGCTCGGTGCCGGTCGGCTCTCCGCCCCGTACGTGGCCAGCCAGGGGACCGCCCTCGGGCGGGCCGGCCGGGTCCACATCACCCAGGAGCCCGACGGGACGATCTGGGTCGGGGGTGGCACTATGACCTGCATACAGGGCGAAGTTGCACTGTGAACTACCCGTCACCTGTTATTTGCCCCACTCGCTCGGCGTTCTATGGGACGTAGAAGTACAGTGATGCCGGACGGAAGACTGTGCCGGCCGGGGCGGGACCGGATCGGAGGCGAAACGATGCGCATGATACGAAGCACTCTGGCCATAGCCGCCGTCGTGGCGGTGTGCACCGGCTGCCCCCCTCCGGATGGCGGCGGCGGCACGCCGTCCACGCCGCCGGCCACACCGGACCCGGGCCTTCCACCGATAGCTACGACTGACGGTGTGACGTTCCTGGCCGGCAAGCCGCCGGCGGGTCAGAACTACAACGGCTCGGCCTCGCGGGTCCAGATCTCGGGCGACGGGAACTGGGTCGTGTACCACCACGGCAGCGAGAACCTGGTGATGAACAACCGACCGCCGGGCTCCTGCCCGCGGGTGCCGAACACCAACACCCAGATCTACCGCACCAACTTGATCTCAGGCGCCACCGAGCTGGTGAGCATCGGCACCGACGGGTGCTTCGCCAACGGCGAGTCTTCGTTCCCCGATGTCAGCTCCAATGGGCAATACGTGGTCTACATGTCCAAGGGGACCAACCTCGCCCCTGACGGCAACGGCGGCCAGCAGGACATCTTCGTCAAGGACATGACCAGCGGCGCGACCACGATCGTCAACAAGGCGCCCAACGGGGGCGCGGCGAGCGGCGGCTCGAGCAGCCGGCCCGACCTGAACGACAGCGGGTCGCTCGTGGCCTACAGCTCCACCGCCACGAACCTGGTGGGCGGCGACAACAACGGCCAGGAGGACTGCTTCGTCGCCGACCGCAACGGTTCCAACACCCGCCTGGCCAGCCTCGGCGTCAACAACCAGCAGCTCGACGGCTTGAGCTACCGGTGCCAGCTCACCGCCGACGGCTCCCGGATGGTGTTCGCGTCCTTCGCCGGCAACGCGCAGCCGGGGTTGGGGGGCGCGGGCCAGCGGATCTACGTCCGGAACCTGGCCAACGGCAGCACGCAGCTCGTCAGCAAGAAGACCAACGGCCAGCCCGCCAAGGCGTCCCGACCGGACATCAGCAGCAACGGGGCCTGCGTGGTGTACCAGACCACCGACGGCCAGATCGTGCCCGGGGACACCGACACCCAGGACGACGTGTTCCTCTACCGGCTGGCCAACGGCGCCACCAGCATCCTGAGCCTCGATCGGTCCGGGAACCACGTGTCGGCTGCCACCACCCGCGTCGTGGTCAACAGCGACTGCACCAAGGTGGCCTTCGTCTCCAACTCGAACAAGATGGTGCCCGAGGACAACAACGGCACCCGCGACACGTTCCTGAAGGACCTGAGCGCGGGCACGCTGATCCTCATCTCGGTCAACTCGTTCGAACAGCAGGCGCAGCCGTGCTCGACGCGCCCGCCTCCGGCCCCGACCACGACACAGCCCGGTGGACACAACCCGACCGGGGCCGAGGACATCAGCACCCGCCCCTCGATCAGCGACGACGGCCGCGTGGTCACCTACATCTCGGACGTCTGCGGCCTGGTGCCCGAGGAGCCGCAGATGGCCGGCTACGACGGCGTCATCGTCCGCTGGATGAGGTGACGCCGCGGGTCGTCGACTCGCTACCGGCCCGAGGCCGCTCTTAGGAGGCTTCGGCGGAGGGCTCGGACGCGTCGGCCGGTTGGCAGACGCGGCAGGGAACCCGGCCGCTGGCCTTGGCCTCGGCCAGGGAGATGACGGTGACGTCGGTCTGCGCCTCCAAGAGGTTGCAGCCTGGGAGGTGGAAGCTCGTCGGGCCCGCGACCACGGTTCCACCGCCGGCCAGCGGCGGGGCCAGCGACCCACCCGCTGCCGCGGCGGCCGGTGCCGTGACCGCTGCGGCCTCGTCCGGTGCCGTGACGGCGGCGCCACCGGCGACCGCGCTGCGCTCGACCGAGGTCCGCAGGTCGTCGATGGCGGCTCGTAGCTCCACCCGGTCCGTCCGCAGGCTCTGCGCCACCATCAGCGCGGAGCCGACGACGACGAGCGCCAGCCCGGCGATCCCACCCGAGATGAGGTACGGGAACTGAGCGGGCACATCGTCATGGGAAGCAGCCCCGTTCCACCCGAGGAAGATGAGGAAGAAGCCCACCACGCAGTAGGCGATGCCGAGCACCCCACCGAGTCGCACCCAACGGTTCTTCATGACTACTCCCTCCGAAGTCGTGGGGCGCGCGTCATTCGTCCGCGCCTCCGAGGTAGGTCTCGCGCAGGTTGGCGTTGCGGATGTCGTCGCCGACGCCGGAGAAGATGATCGTCCCCTTCTCCATGATCAGGGCCCGGTCGGCGTAGGGGAGCACGCCGACGTTCTGCTCGACGATGATCACCGTGACGCCGTCGTCGTTGATCCGCTTCACCACCTGGAACACGATCTTGGACAACGCCGGGCTGAGGCCGAGGGACGCTTCGTCGATCAGCAGCAACTTCGGCCTCGACATCAGTGCCCGACCGATGGCCAGCATCTGCTGCTCGCCACCCGACAGCGTGCCTGCCGCCTGGTCCTCCCGCTCGGCCAGACGCGGGAAGTACTCGAACACCAGTTGGCGCCGGACCGCCACCTCGGCGCTGTCACGCCTCCTGGTCCAGGCCCCGAGCCGAAGGTTGTTGGCCACGCTCAGCCCCGGGAACACCCGTCGCCCCTCCGGCACGAGGGCCACGCCCTGGGCGACGAGCTGCACGGGCGAGCGGCCGGCAATGTCCTCGCCGCCGAAGCGGATGGCTCCGCTATCCGGCTTCAAGAGCCCGGCGATCGTGGCGACGGTCGTGGTCTTGCCCGCTCCGTTGAGGCCGAAAAGGACCGCTGTCTCACCCTCCTCGACCTCGAAGCCGATGCCCATGAGTACCGGGAACCCGTAGCCAACCTGCAGGCCTTCGACCTCGAGCAGCGCCATCAGTCGGACTCCACCAGGGCCTCGAGCCGCTGCTCCAGGGCCACCGCGGCCGGGTCGGGGTCGTCTCCCAGATAGGCGGCGACGACCAGGCGGTGGTTGCGGACGTAGTCCGGCGGGCCCTCCACCAGGAGCTCGCCGAAGTCGAGGCAGTACACGTAGTCGCACACCCGCACGACGAGGGGGACGTGGTGCTCGATCATGGCGATCGAAAGGCCGAAGGTCCGGCGCAGCTCGAGCAACGTGTCGCCCAGCCGGTGCGCCTCCTCGGGACCCATGCCCGACGACGGCTCGTCGAGCAGCAACACCTCGGGGTCGGTGGCCAGGACCGTGGCGATCTCGACCCGCTTGAGCACCCCATACGGCAGGCCGGCCACCTGGGTGTCGAGCAGGTCGCCCAGGGCGAGAACGTCGGCCAGCGCATCGGCCCTGGCCCGCAGCTCCCTCTCGCTGCGCCGCGAGGTCGGGCTGCCGAGCATGCCGCCGATGGTCGAGTATTCGGCCTGGAGGTGTTGGGCGGTGACGAGGTTCTCCCGCACCGTCGCGCCCTTCACCAGACCGACGTTCTGGAACGTGCGCCCGAGACCGAGCGCCGCCCGCTCGTGCACCGGCAGGCCGGTGATGTCCCGACCCTTGAACCGCACCCGGCCCGTGTTCGGTGTGTAGAAGCCGGTGAGCATGTTGAACAGCGTCGTCTTGCCGGCCCCGTTCGGCCCGATGATCCCGACGATCTCCCACTCGCCCACCGCCATGCTGACATCGCGGTTGGCCTGCACGCCACCGAAGCGGATCGACAGCCCCCCGGCCTCAAGCACGGACATCGGTGATCTGCACCTCCTTCGGACCTTGGGCGTGGGGGTCGAAGCGGCGTCCCGCCAGCCACCCCTGCAGCGGCCGGATCTGCTGGCCGATGCCACCCGGGAACTTGATCAGGGTGAGCAGCAGGAGCAGCGGGCCGATCACCAGTGGCGCCAGCTCGGGGGTCAGGTCGTTGGGGGCGGGGATCTTGGCCAACGCCGTCTCGAGGCCGGGGATCTTGCCGATGATGTAGGGCAGCAGGGCGAAGAACGCGCCCCCGAGGACCACGCCGACCCGGCTGCGGAGGCCGCCGACCACCGTCATGATCACGAAGACCAGCGCCAGGTTGAAGCTCCACACCTCGGGCGACACGAAGGTGTCGTTGCTGGCGATGATGGCCCCGGCCAGGCCGGCGAAGACGCCGGAGACGACGAACGCGAACAGCGTCGCCACCCGCACGTTGATGCCGAAGGTCGACGCCACCCGCGGGTTCTCACGCAGCGCCAGCAGGGCCCGACCACCCCGGGTCCGCATCAACCGGATGTCGAGGTACAGCACGACGGCCAGGAATGCCAGCGACAGGTAGTAGAAGCGCCAGTCGGTCTCGAAGCCCTGGGGCTTGGGCGCGGGCTGCCCCTGGCCACCGCCCGTGAGCTCTTCGATCTGGAAGATGTTCTGCTCCGCCACGAGGCCGTAGGAGAGGGTGACGAGCGCGAAGTAGAGCCCCCGGATCCGCAGTGACACGGCCCCGAGCACCAGGGCCTGCGCGCCCCCGATCGCCGCGGCCGCCGTCACGCCCACCCAGAACGAGTGGCCCTGCACGGTCATCATGTAGGCCGACGTGAACGCGCCGATCCCGACGAAGGCCTGGTGACCGAGGGAGATCTGGCCGACGTAGCCGAGCAGCACGTTGAGGGAGATGGCCACGATGCCGTAGGCGACGGCCTTGGTGTAGAGCTGCACCTCGAACCCGGGCCGGCTCAGGGGGAACAGCAGCACCAGCCAGGCGAGGGAGGCCCAGACCACCCCCCGGCCCACCCACCCGAGCACGGTGGGTCGGAACGGCGTTGGAGCGGGCGCGACCTCGGCGGTGCGCTCGCCCGGTTCCGTGGTGAGGGCCATCAGCCGGCCTTGCCCAAGAGGCCCTGCGGGCGGATCGCCAATACCGCGACGAGCACGACGAACACGGTCAGGGTCCCGGGATTGCCGGGCACGTCGTCGAAGATCGGTGCGCTCACGGCCACCGATTGGGCGATCCCGATGATCACGCCACCCAGGAACGCGCCCGGCAGGCTCGTCATCCCTCCCAGCACCGCGGCGGTGAAGGCGGGTATCAGATAGGCGAAGGTCACCACGCCGGGCGTGAAGCTGCCCGTCTCCGGCACGGCGATGACCGCCGCCAGGCCACCGAGCAGCGCCGCCAGCCCCCAGGTGAAGCCGGACAGCCGCCGGACGCTGATGCCCATCAGCTCCGTGGCCGTGCGCTCCTGGCTGGCCCCCAGGATGGCCAGCCCCAGGTTCGTCCGGTTGAAGAACCATCCGAGGACCACGGCCAAGACCACCAGGATCACGATGAGCGCCAGGCGTTGATCCGAGACCTGCACGCCGAGGATCGTGACGCGGTCGAGGGTCGGCAGCGCCCGGTCGATGGCCTTTCCCTGCGCGCCGCCGAACCAGATCTCCACTCCCACGGCGAGCAGCGCGACGCCCGCCGTCGCCACCAGGAGCGTGACCCGGGGCGCGTCGAACAACGGGCGGACGACCAGCCGTTCTACCAAAAGGCCCATCACCACGGCGGCCAGCAGTGCGCCGACGACGGCGAGCCCGTACGGCACCTTGAAGTCCAGCAGGTAGAGCACATAGAGCGCCACCGTCCCGAACTCGCCCTGGGCGAAGTTGAACACGCCGCTGGACTTGTAGATGAGGACCAAGCCCAGCGCCACCAAGCCGTAGGCCGCACCCGTGATGGTCCCGATGACCAGCGACTCCTTCTCCCCCGCGGCCAGGAGCACGATCGCCAGGAGCGCGGCGATGCCGATGCCGACGAACAGGCCCCGCCGGTCGGTGAGGGTCTCCCTCATGCCGTCAGCTCACCTCGACGAACTGCTTGGCGGTGGTGTACTGCTTCAGATCGCAGTCGGCGTCCAGCAGGTGGGCGCCCGTGCCGCCGAAGTGGTCCTCGGCCGTGAACTGGACCGGGGCGTAGATGCCGTTGTCGAAGGACTCGGTGGCCTCGAGCGTGTTCATCAGCGCCGCCCGGCCGAGCTCGGGGCCGGTGGCCTCGAACATGGCCGCCAGCGCCTTGTTCAGCGACCAGAGCTGGAGACCGATGTCGTCGGCCGGGTTGCCGCCGCCGTGGGTGGCATAGGCCGGGTTGAAGTCGGGATCGAGTTGGTCGATGACGTCCAATCCGGGTGTCGGCGAGAAGAAGGTGCCGTTGGCGACGGCTGGGCAGCCGAAGTTGGTCACCGCGTTCAAGCCGCTGGTGACGCCAGGGCCGATGAAGGTCGGGTCGTAGCCCTGGTTACGGGCCTGGTTGGCCAGTCCGATGAACACGACCGGCGAGCTGAGCAGGATCACCCCGTCGACCTGGGCGTTCTTCAGCTCCTGGACGATGGAGAGCAGCTCGGCCTCGGTGCCGGTCTTGGGGATGCGGGCATCCAGCGCGATCGGGATGTTGGCCGCCTCCGCCTCGGCGAGGATGGCCTCGCGTGCGTCGTCGAAGGACGGGGTGTCGATCACGAGGAGCCCCACGTTCGTGAAGCCGCGCTCCTGCACTTCGGAGATGAGCAGAGGCGCTTGCGCGGCGTAGGTCAACGTCGTGGCGTAGTACGTCGACAGGTCGCTGAGGCCGTTCTCGTTGACGCCGGCGGACACGTACGGGATGCCGTTCTGGTCGGCGTACTGCGCGCAGGCCGTGATCTGATCGGCGCCGCCGCCCCCCACCAGGATGAACGCGCCCTCCTGCTCCACCATCTCCCGGCAGACGGAGACGGCCCGGTTGGGGTTGAACTCGTCGTCGCGGAACACCACCCGGACGTTCCGGCCGAACAGGCGGTCCGGCGCGCTCTCGGCCAGGAACTTCCAGTAGATGTCCTTGCCGATGTCGAAGCTGGTCTGCGGGATCGGCGACGCTCCGGTGACCGGGGCGTGGATGCCGATGACGATCTCGTCATCGGTCACGCCGGCGGTGTCGTTCGAGCCGGCCTCGTGCGCAGGAGCGGCGGCCGCCGAGGTCGTGGTGTCCCCGGCGGGCGTGGTGTCGCCCGGCACGGTCGTCTCGCCGGCCGCCGTGGTCGGCGCCGCGGCGGTCGTGGCCGGCGCTTCGCCCGATCCGGCGTCTCCCCCGCCACTGTCACCGCTTTCATCGGCGACCCCGCTCTTCTGCCCACAGGCAGCCAGCACGAGCACGGCGGAGAGAAGCATCGGGCGCAGCGCGCGCATCATCGGACCTCCTGATCGGGCTGGCCCTGCTCGGCCAGATGGCGGCTGACACCGCGCGCCGAGCTTTGGGAGCGTGGCGGCTCGCCCATCGGCCCCAGGCACATCGCCGTGATGAAGGCGAGGACCAGCACCAGCGGGATCAGCAACCAGACCGTCCACGACCAGTCGCCGACCAGGTCGCCAGTCGCTGCCAACGTCGGATGGGCCAACCGCTCGACCACGTGTCCCCCCGAGGTCCGGTGCTGCGTGCATCTGCTGGTGCGCCCGGAGGGCGTGCGGGGACCGTACTGCGCGACCGTCCCGCGAGCAACGAGACCGGGTCCGTCCTGGCCGTATCATTGTCGCGGTGACCGCACGACGCGACTACTCGCTGCTCGGGCCCGAGGCCGAGCGGGCGGTGGAACGGGGCCTGGCCCAGGCGCAGTGGTACCGGACCGCCATTCCCCGCAAGCGGATGAAGGAGCTGATGCAACGTCGCGACGGCCCAGCCATCAGGGACACGCTGACCTGGCTCGGGGCCATGGTCGTGCTCGGGGGGCTGGGGGCCTACTTCTGGTTCTCCGTCTGGTCGCTGGTGTTCTTCGCCGGGTACGGCGTGCTCTACGGCTCCGCCTCGGACTCGCGATGGCACGAGTGTGGCCACGGCACCGCGTTCAAGACCCGCTGGATGAACACCGTGGTCTACAACCTCGCCTCCTTCATGATCATGCGGGACCCGACGGTGTGGCGTTGGAGCCACACCCGCCATCACACCGACACCATCATCGTCGGCCGCGATCCGGAGATCATCTCGATGCGGCCGCCGGCGCTGGGCCACATCATCGGCAACTTCTTCGGTTTGTTCGACGCGGCCAAGGCGTTCAAGGAGATGTTCATCCACGCCGCTGGGCGCCTCACCGCGCCGGAGGCGACGTTCGTGCCCGAGAGCGAGCGACACAAGGTGTACTGGACGGCACGGGCGTGGCTGGCCGTCTACGCCGCCACCGTCGTGGCCTGCATCGTGTCGACCAGCATCCTGCCGGCGATGTTCATCGGACTGCCCCGCCTGTACGGCGCTTGGCACCACGTGATGACCGGGTTGACGCAGCACTCCGGCCTGGGTGAGGACGTCACCGACCACCGTCTCAACACCCGAACCGTGCGCATGAACCCGATCAGCCGGTTCGTGTACTGGAACATGAACTACCACGTCGAGCACCACATGTTCCCGATGGTCCCGTACCACGCGCTGCCCGCCCTGCACGCCGAGATCGGCGCCGACCTGCCCGAGCCCACCCGTAGCATCCCGGCCGCCTTCAAGGAGTTCGTGCCGGTGATGCTGCGCCAGTTCCGTGACACGAGCGTCCACATCGACCGGGAGGCCAGCGGCGCGGTCCCGTCGGCGGCGCCGGTCTGAGCCGTCGGCGATGGCGAACTGGATCGAAGCCTGCGGCGTGGACGATGTCGAGGAGGAGGACGTCGTCCCTTTCGCGCACGAGGGCCACCGGTACGCCATCTACCGCTCGCCCGAGGGCGGGTTCTACGCCACCGACGGCGTCTGCACCCACGAGCACACGCTGCTGGCCGATGGCCTGGTCATGGGCCACATCATCGAGTGCCCCAAGCACAACGGCCGCTTCGACTACCGCACCGGTGAGGGCAAGAGCGCGCCGATCACGATCGACCTCGTCACCTATCCGGTCAAGGTCGAGGGCGGGTCCGTCTACGTCGACGTCGGCTGACGGCAACCGATGACGGGTCGCGTCGTCATCGTCGGTGCCGGCGCGTGCGGCGGCACCGTGGCGGTGATGCTCCGGACCATCGGCTTCGAGGGCTCGCTGACGCTGGTCGGCGACGAGGCACTCGCTCCGTACGAGCGGCCGCCGCTGTCCAAGGCCGCACTGACCGGCGATGACGCGCCCCCACCGAGCACCATCCACCACGAGGACCGGCTGGCGGAGCTGGGTGTCGACTTCGTCGGCGGGGCTCCGGCGGTCGCCATCGACCGCGTCGCGCGCGAGGTCGAGCTGAAGGGCGGGCGGAGGGTTGGCTACGACCGCTTGGTCCTGGCCACCGGGGCGCGGCCCCGGCCGTTGCCGGTTCCGGGCGGGGACAGTGCGCTGATGCTGCGGACCGTGGCCGACGCTCATGCCCTGCGGGACGCGCTCGCGCCCGGCACGCGCGTCGGGATCATCGGCGGCGGCTTCATCGGGCTGGAGGTGGCGGCGAGTGCCGTCTCGCGGGGCTGCGACGTGACGGTGGTGGAGCTGGCGCCTTCGGTGATGGGCCGCGTCGTGCCGCGGGAGCTGGCTGGCGCTATGGCGGCCCGCCACGGCGCGGCCGGCGTGCGACTTCGGTGTGGTGTCGGCGTCGATCGGATCGAGGCGGCCGGTGACCGGTGGCGGGTCGTGCTCGACGACGGTGCGTCGGTCGCCTGCGACGTGGTGCTGGCCGGGGTCGGCGCGCTGCCCAACACGGATCTCGCCCAGGCCGCGGGCCTGGCCATCGACAACGGCATCGCCACCGACGCGACCCTCGCCACGAGCGATCCGACCATCTTCGCCGCCGGCGACTGCTGCTCGTTCCCGCACCCCTTGTACGGCGGCCAGCGCCTCCGCCTGGAGGCCTGGAGGAACGCGCTCGACCAGGCCGAAGCAGTCGCCCACAACGTCCTCGGTGCCGTCGAGCCGTATGCCCGGGTGCCCTGGTTCTGGACCGATCAGTACGAGCTGAGTCTGTACATGGCCGGCCTTCCGCAGGCCGCCTCGCGCGAGGTACTGCGGGAGCGCACCGACGGTGTGGTCCTGCGCCTGGGGCTCGACGACTCCGGCCGCCTCGTGTCAGCCAGCGCGCTGGCCGAAGGCACGGTGGCGGTCAAAGACCTGCGCCTGGCCGAGCGTCTCATCGCCGCTCGGGCTCACCCAGAGCGTGGCGAGCTAGCGGATCCCGGCATCAGCCTCAAAGGCCTGTTGAGCGCCTGACGGCAGGCGTCCGCGTCCGAGCACCCCGCTCTCGGCGCGGAAATCCCCGACACGGACGAGGCGCCGGAGCAGCACCACCACGACCAGGTAGAGCGCCACCGCGGCGACCAGCACGGTGCG
>DASTFY010000079.1:0-3233 GCA_035719525.1 Acidimicrobiales bacterium | reverse complement strand
GAGGTCTCCGAGACCCGCTCACGGCGGGCCGCCTCCTTGATCGACACCTCGCCGCGCAGCACCGCCAGCACGATGCGCAGCTTCTCCTCGACCGGCTTGACCGGTGGTCGGCTCATCAGACTCCTTCAGCTCAGGCCAGGGGCCAAGTTTGAGCTGTCTCCGGAAGTCTGACGCGGGACAGTCGTTTCCAACGAGCTCAGCGTGACGGGACCCCGGTTGGTGGTCCACTCGCTATGAGAGTGTGGGTTGGGTGGTGCTGGTCCAGGTCGCATTCGTTAGCCTCATCGCGGGCTGGAGCTTGACTGCTCGGCTTGAGCGGGAGCGGCGCTATCCCCAGAACATGGAGAAGGGATCTTCGTCGATCTCCTTGAGGAGGTCGTCAAGTTGGGGGGTTGGATCGAGGTGGTCGTAGCGGTGCCAGCGTCGGTTGCGGTCCGCCCAGAACAGGGCCCAGGTTCCCGCGGCGGTGTCGTGGCGAAGTTGGGCGATCGGCAGGTGGGTCCACGCACCAGGTCCCCCCTCCCACAATGGTCGGCGCTCAACGATCGTGATGGTGGCGGCCCGAGTCGTAACCTCCAGGCAAACCTGGTTCCGGGCCTCAGCGGGGACGCGCTGGTCGCAGAATCTGCGGACCTTGGCGACCGCGAGGTCCGACACGCGGGCGTTGCGGGTGACCATGAACTCACCCTAGTCCGCTCCGGTGAAGTACGACATCGGGGGGGCTCTGAGGCTGCTATGTGTTGTCAAGCGGCTCTGATGATCTCCACGCCGGGTTGGTCGTAGCGCTCGAGGAGCTTGAACAGCTGGCGGGCGATGCTCCGCTTGAGGCACCGCTTGACATCGCGGCGGGTCTTGCCTTGGGTCGTGCGGCGGGCGGCGTACGCGCGGGTCTCGGGATCGTAGCGGAGCCGGGTGAGCGCGATGGTGTGCAGGGCGGCGTTGAGCTGGCGGTCCCCGGATCGGTTCAACCGGTGGCGGGTGACCTGTCCCGACGAGGCGGGGATAGGGTTGGTCCCGGCCAGCGCCGCGAACGCGGCCTCAGAGCGCAGCCGCCCCGCATACGACCAGCTCACCAGGATCTGGGCACCGGTGATCGGCCCAACGCCGGGCAGTTCGACCAGCCATGGCGCGATGGACGCGACGAGCGTGTCGAGCGCAGCGGTGAGCTCGTCGATCTCGGCTTGGAGGGCGTGGATGCGCCGGGCGGTGGTCCGCAGGGTCCGGACGGTCATGCGGTGCTCCAGCGGCCTGGCCGGGCGGTCCCGCAACCCTACACAGCGGTCGATCTGCGCCTTGGTCGCCACGCCGCGCAGCTCGGCGCGCAGCTCCTCGGGCGCACCGACGATGAGTGCCTTTAGCTGATTGACGGCAGCAACCCGGCTGCTGGTGGCGTGGCGTCGGGTCGTCAGCAGCACCCGCAGCGCTTCGCGGTCGCCGCGGCGGCGCGGCAGCGTCTGGTGCTGGTGGCCAAGGGTCTCCCGAGCCGCACGGATCGCATCGATCGCGTCGGTCTTGGCGCCGGTACGGCGGGCGGGGCGCTTGGGCCGGGCGACCTCGACGACCCGCTCTCCGTGGGTGTGCAGAAATGCGGTCAGCCCGGCGCCGTAGCTGCCGGCGCCCTCGACCGCCCAGCAGCGCCGCGCCGGGTCGCTGGGGACCTGCGTGCCGGCGAATTCCAGGAGTTGCTGATAGCCGGTGGCGTCGGCCCTGGTCGCGGTCTGGGCGAGGACCCCACCGACCGAACTGACAGCGGCAGCCGCCAGGGTGTCACGGTGGGTGTCGACGCCGATGACGCCGTCGACGGTGTCTGCCAGGATGGGCACGCGGTTGCTCCTTCGGGAGGTGGCCGTGGTCGGTGTCGGCCTGGGAGGAGTCACCGCGCGGCACAACTGTGACGGGTCACAACCGCATGGTTGGACGGGCTGCTATCAAGCCAGCGAGGTGGGCCAGGCCGACGCCGGCACCACGGCAGACGGCTCAGCGCCAAGGCAACCCGTCCGGGCGCCAGTTGCATTGCGAGTCATGCCGTAGTGCCAGAGGTATGACCTGAAGTTGTGGATCGACTCCCTGCGTGAGAGCGCGACGTACCCTCCTGCTTGACCTACAAGCTGGGAGCGCCGGTGCGCCAACACCGGCGAGGAGGGTGACGCCGCGATGCTGAGTGTAGTGGTTGACGAGCAGGCACGGTCGGAGTTCGCGTTGGATCTTGACGAGCTGGTCCTCCAGGGCGCTCGGCGGATGCTCGCCGCGGCGCTGGAGGCCGAGGTGGCTGCCTATATCGAGGCCTATGCGCAGGAGCGGGACGAGCGCGGTCACCGGCTGGTGCGGCGCAACGGCCATGCCCGGGAACGCACCATCGCCACCGGGGCGGGGCCGATCCCGGTGGCCGCGCCTCGGGTCGATGACCGCCGGCTGGACCCGGTCACCGGCCACAAGGCCAGCTTCACCAGCGCCATCCTGCCGCCCTGGTGCCGCAAGAGCCCCAAGGTCAGCGAGGTCCTGCCGCTGCTGTATCTGCATGGCCTGTCCTCCAGCGACTTCGTGCCTGCCCTGGAGGGGTTCTTCGGCTCGGCCGCTGGTCTGTCGGCCTCGGTGGTGACCCGCCTGACCGTCCAGTGGCAGGCCGAGCGGGAAGCGTTCATGGCTCGCTGCTTGGATGACCGCGACTATGTCTACATCTGGGCGGACGGCGTGCACTTCAACGTCCGCCTGGCCGAGGAGCGGCTGTGCTGTCTGGTGATCGTGGGCGCCCGCCTGGACGGCACCAAGGAGCTGGTGGCGGTGGCCGACGGCTACCGGGAGTCCACTGACTCCTGGGCCGAGGTGCTACGCGACCTCCGCCGGCGAGGGATGCGCGCCCCGGTGGTCGCGGTCGGCGACGGGGCGCTTGGGTTGTGGGCGGCGCTGGGTGAGGTCTTTCCCGAGACCCGGCCGCAACGCTGCTGGGTTCATAAGGCGGCCAATGTCCTGGCGGCCATGCCGAAGTCGGTCCATGCGGGCGTGCGCCGGGCGCTGGCTGAGATCCGTGACGCCGAGGACGGTGACCACGCCCTGGCGGAGATCGGGGCCTTCACGCACGACTACGGGTCCAAGTGGCCCAAGGCAGTGGCCAAGATCACCGACGACACCGAAGCCCTGCTTACCTTCTACGATTTTCCGGCCGAGCATTGGCTGCACCTCAAGACCACCAATCCGGTGGAGTCCACGTTCTCGACCGTGCGGCTCAGGACCCG
>DASTFY010000078.1:0-8172 GCA_035719525.1 Acidimicrobiales bacterium | reverse complement strand
GGAACGAGACCGGTACGACGGCGGCGCGGGCCCAGACGTCGTCCGAGGCCACCGAGATGCCGCACGGCGCCTGCAGGCAGGGCTCGCCGTCGCGGCCCAGCCTCCCGTCGGTGACGATGACGACCGCGCTCCCCGACCCGTCGGGGCCGATCGTCATTCCCGCCCGATCGCCGGGTGCGTCGCAGTGCTGTCCTCCCCACGGTCCGGGCGGCGAGCACTGGACCGCGTACACCCGCTCGCCTGGCGGGTAGCCGGCCACCCGGACTTCGACTTCGTCGCCCGCCTGCAGCCCGTGTTCCGGCGTAACGGTGATCTCGGCCGGTGGCGGGAGCGCGTCGCCGAACACGGTGGTGGCGACGGCGCGGTTCCCGTCGGGATCGTCGACGACGACCACACAGGGCCGGACGTGGCCCGCACACGCCGAGGTGCCGGCCGCGAACCGGGAACTCACCTGGTACTGGGCTTGGGCCCGGCCGTCATCGTTGATGTTGACGGGGAAGGGATTGGCACAGTCCCGGATCTCGCCGGCGGAATAGAGGCACTGGTGGAGCACGCCCGTCGTGCCCGACGCGAAGCCCGACAACTGGAGGCGCAGCACGCTCCCGTCCTCCAGATCGCCGACGGCCGGGTAGGTGGTGGCGAAGCGATCGTCGGCCGGGGGTTCGAGCTCGAGGACAGCCGTCTCGCTGGGCGCCGCGGCCAGCGTGGCTCCCCCGACCATTCCGGCCAGGACTATGGCTCCGCACGCGATCGCGCCGGCCAGCCCGCGGTCCACGTGCACGCCCAGGTACCTCAGCCGGCCGGGCGAGCAGGCGGTGTGGACGTGTCGTCGTCGAGGCGCCGGTTCAGCGTCAGCAGACGTCCCATGACCGGCAGCGCCAGGAGGTTGAGGCCGTGGAGGAGACCGATGATCAGGAGGATCCCCGCCACTCGGGCGGTCTCGAACTGGAGTTGCTGGGCGTTGACGGTCTCGGACCATCCAGGCCTGGGCTCGTAGCTCACGGTGAACAGCACGTAGGAGAGGAAGATCAAGTAGTACGCGATGTCGGTCAACAAGATGAAGCTCTTGCCGGTCCGCGGGTTCGAGCGGAAGACGTCCGCGGCGTAGCTCTTGCCGAATCGCTTGATGAACGGCCCGAGCCACAGCGCCAGCGCCAACAGGAGCACGGTCGTGATGACCTCCAGGATCCACCAGTCCATGAGCAGCTTCCCTTCTCGAGGTTCGGTGACGGCGACGATGAGGGCGACGGTGGCGCCGACGAGGCACGCGATGATGGAGAGGGCCCGGGCGCGTCGCTGTCGCCGGAGCCGGTCGTCGTCGATGCTGAGCAGCACCCGGGCGAACAGGTCGGGGGTGTCCTCCACCGCGGCGGTACCCGCCCGCAGTGCGGCCCGCAGCCGGTCCTCGACGGCGATCACGGCGCCACCCCCGCCAGCCGACGTTCCAGCGCGGCCAGGCCCCGCTGGAGGTGGGTCTTCACCGAGTTCGGCGACAGCCCCAGCGTCTCGGCGATCTCGGCGATGCCGAGCTCGTTGTAGAAGCGCAGCGTCAGGCAGTCGCGCTGCCGGTGGGGCAGGTCGCGCAGCGCGTCGATGACCTGACGTTGATCCTCGCGGAGGGTGATCTCGTCCTCGACGGAGGCCACCGCGTCGTCGAAGGGCAGATGGTGACGCATGGACACCAGGCCCCGACGGTTGTTGTCCCGGGCCAGGTTGAGCACGATTGAGCGGAGGTACGGCGCGGCCTTGGACGGGTCCCGGATGCGGTGGGCCGCTCGGCCGAGCCGGATGAAGGCTTCCTGCACCAGGTCCTCCGCGGCGTTGCGGTCGTCCACGAAGAGCCGGGCCAGGCGCACCAATGACGCCCCTTCGGCCGCGAACAGGTCCATCACCAGCCCGTCGACATCGACGATGGCCTTGGCCGGCAGAGCCGTCGCCGGCGTCAGCCCGATCGGTGCGGTCGAGCAGACCCCGGCGCCCGCCGCCACGAGCGCGGGCGGGTGCAGGAGGGCATCCACGGCGTCGCGCAGTCGGGCGGCCAGCGGCGATGACCCGAACGTGGCGAGGCTCGCCCGCCGATGCCGGCGCCGTCGGCTCACCAGCGCATGATCCCACGCCACACCGGACTGACGTGCCCGGGGTGCCCGGCGGGTGACAGGCCGGGGCGAGCCGGGCCTCAGCCGGCGGTGGACATCGCCGGGCGCCGGCCGGAGGTGGTGGCGGCGACGAGCAGCACGATGGCGGCGATCGTGGCGGCATCGGCCAGGATGTGGAAGCCGAGTTGCGCCTTGATCAGCCCGCTGCCGAGCGCACCCAACGCGCCGCAGACCCCCATCACCAGGTCGGCGGCACCTTGGACCGACACCCGCTCTCGGACGGGCACGGATTCGGTGAGCAGCGTGCTGCCCCCGATCAGCCCGCAGCTCCAGCCCAGCCCGAGCAGGAACAGACCGACGAAGATGAGCACGGCGTGGTAGCCGGCCAGCACCGAGATCAGCGTGCCGGCACCGAGGATCGCCGCGCCCACCTGGATCACGCGGATTCGCCCGACCCGGTCGGCGGTGACGCCGACCAGCGGAGCCAGCCCGTACATACCCAAGATGTGCACGGCGATGACGAGGGCGGACAGGTCGGCCTGGCCGTGGTCCTTCATGTGCAGCGGCGTCATGGTCATCACCGCGACCATGCACGTCTGGGAGACGACCATGGCGACGAGGCCCAGCCGGGCGCCGGCCGACTGCCGGATCACCGCGAACGCGGCGCGGGCCTGCGTCACGCGACGGACGCGCGGCTCATCGGCGGCGGCCAGTCCGCCGGCGACCACGAGCGGATCCGGGCGCATGCACGTCCACACCACGGCGCCGGCCACGAGGAAGTAGGCCACGCCGAACAACAGCGGCCCGACCAGCCGATTGAGCCCGGCGCTGGCGGCTGCGTCCTTCTCCAAGGTGGCGAACGTCGGCCCGAAGACAGCGCCGAGGGTGCCCGTCCAGACGACGATCGAGATGGCCCGCGCTCTCCGCTCGGGCAGGGCCAGATCGGCCGCCACGTAACGACCGGCGAGGTTGGCGGCCTGCCCGACGCCGATGAGGAACATGCCGATCACGAACAGCGGGAACAACCGCGCCTCGCCCGCGGCCGCGGCGAGCGTGGCTCCGCCCGCCGCGACGGCGTAGGCGACGACCAGGCCGGGCCGGCGCCCTCGACGGCGCATGTGTTGGGCCAGCGGGACGGCCACCAACGCCGCCCCACACGTGAGCATGGCCGCGGCGAGGCCGGCCAGGGTGTCGCTCCCGAGGAGGTCGGCGGCCAGCAGCGTCGCGACGGCGATCACCGACGCGATCGCCGCGTTGCCCGATGCCTGCATCGCCACCAGCGTCCCGATGGTGCGCCGCTGCACCGCCTGGCGGTGCGGCGCGTCGGCCAGCTGGGCGGCGCCCGTCACGCCACCTTGGCCTGCAGGCCGGCGTCGAGCGCGGCCAGGAACTCCTCCGTGGTCAGCCAGGGCTGGTCCGTGGACACCAGCATGGCCAGGTCCTTCGTCATCTGGCCGGACTCGACGGTCTCGACGCAGACCTCCTCCAAGGCGGTGGCGAAGGCCGTGACCTCGGGCGTGCCGTCCAGCACACCCCGGTGCGCGATCCCACGGGTCCAGGCGAAGATCGAGGCGATCGGGTTGGTCGAGGTCTTCTCCCCCCGCTGGTGAGCCCGGAAGTGGCGCGTGACGGTGCCGTGGGCCGCTTCGGCCTCGACCGTGCCCCCGTCCGGCGTCATCAGCACGCTGGTCATCAGCCCGAGCGAGCCGAACCCCTGGGCGACGGTGTCGGACTGGACGTCGCCGTCGTAGTTCTTGCACGCCCACAGGTAGCCGCCCTCCCACTTCATCACCTGGGCCACCATGTCGTCGATGAGCCGGTGCTCGTAGGTCAGGCCCTTGGCGTCGAACTCGGCCTTGAACTCGGCGTCGAAGACCTCCTGGAACAGGTCCTTGAAGCGCCCGTCGTAGGCCTTGAGGATGGTGTTCTTGGTCGACAGGTAGACCGGGAAGTCGCGGCGCAGCCCGTAGTTCAGACAGGCACGGGCGAAGTCCCTGATGGAGTCGTCGAAGTTGTACATGGCGAGCGCGACGCCGCCGCCGGTGAACTTGGCCACCTCCATCTCGATGGGCTCACCGCCGTCTGAAGGGACCCAGCTGATGGTCAACGTGCCGGCCGCCGGCACCCGGAAGTCCGACGCCCGGTACTGGTCCCCGTGGGCGTGACGGCCGATGACGATCGGCTTGGTCCAGCCCGGGACCAGCCGCGGGATGTTCGAGCAGATGATGGGCTCGCGGAACACCACGCCGCCCAGGATGTTGCGGATGGTGCCGTTCGGCGACCTCCACATCTTCTTCAGCCCGAACTCCTCGACCCGAGCCTCGTCCGGCGTGATGGTGGCGCACTTCACCCCGACGCCATGCTCCTTGATGGCGTGCGCCGCGGCCACGGTGACCTGGTCCTCGGTGGCGTCGCGGTGCTCGATGCTGAGATCGAAGTAGAGCAGGTCGATGTCGAGGTAGGGCAGGATCAGCCGATCCTTGATGAACTGCCAGATGATCCGGGTCATCTCGTCGCCGTCGAGCTCGACGACGGGGTTCTCGACCTTGATCTTCGTCATGGGGGTCTCCCGGGGGCAACAGGCGTCGGGCTGGCCGACAGTATCCGTTAGAGGGCGTGATCCCCCACGACGCGGCCGCCGTCGAGACGGACGACCCGGGTCAGCGCGACCTGGTCGAGCAGCCGGCGGTCGTGGCTGACCAGCAGGAGCGTGCCGTCGAAGCCCGCCACCGCCTGCTCGAGTTGCTCGATGGCCGGCAGATCGAGGTGGTTGGTCGGCTCGTCGAGCACGAGGCAGTTGACGCCCTGGGCCATCAGCAGGGCCAGGACGGCCCGAGTCCGCTCCCCCGCGGAGAGCGTGCCCGCCGGTCGTTCGACATCGCCGGCGCCGAGGCCGAACTTGGCCAGCAGGCTGCGGGCCTCTGCCAGGGTGAGCCCGGTCGCCGACCAGACGGCGTCGAGCAGCGTCCGGGCACCGTCCAGCCGACGCCGGGCCTGCTCGACCTCGCCCACCACCACGCCCGGACCCAGCCGCTGCCGGCCGGCGGCCAGCTCGACTCGGCCCAGGAGTGCCGACAGCAGCGTCGTCTTGCCGCTCCCGTTGCGGCCCACGATCCCGACCCGCTCGGCCCAGCCGACCTCCAGGTCCACGGGCCCGAGGGCGAAGTCGCCCCGCTCGACCACGGCACCCTCGAGCGAGGCCACCAGCTTCCCGCTGCGCTCGCTCTGGCCGATGTGGAAGCGCAGGTCCCACGGCTCCCACGGCTTGTCGACCACCTCCAGGCGGGCCAGGGCCTGCTCGGTCCTGCGGGCCTTGGCCGCCAGGTTCTCGCTGGCCTCCATGCGGAGGTGGCGAATGTTCTTGTCGTTGTCGTCGGGTGCCCGTTGCGCCCGACGGAAGCCCACGGACGACCACTGACGCTCCCGCTGCGCTCGCGCCATCAAGGCATCCTTCGTGGCCGCGTACTCGGCGTACGTCTCCTCCGCGTGGCGGCGCGCCGTGGCCCGCTCGTCCTGGTAGGCGAGCCAGCCGCCGCCGAAGGCGCGGGCCCGGCGGGTGTGCTCGTCGAGCTCGATCACGTCGGTCACCGTGCGGTCGAGGAAGGCGCGGTCGTGGCTGACCACCACGATCGCCCGCTGCTGGTCGAGCACCCACGACTCGAGCTGCTCCAGCCCGGCGAGATCGAGATCGTTGGTGGGCTCGTCGAGCAGAAGCACGTCCTGTCCCGCCACGAGCAGCGACGCCAGCGCGGCCTTGGCCGCTTCGCCGCCCGACAGCGTGGTCATCTCCTGGTCGAGGATGGATTCCGTCAGCCCCAGCCGAGCAAGGGACCCGACCACCCGCGCTTCGTGGTCGGCGCCGCCCACTCCGAGCCAGGCGTGCAGAGCGGCGTCGTAGCGATCGGCCGTGCCGCCGCCCTCGATCCCGCCGGCCAACGCCAGCGTGGCGTCGTCCAACTCGGTCGTGGCGGCGGCGACGCCGCTCCGGCGGGCGATGAAGCCCCGGACCGCCTCGCCGGCGCGGCGCTCGGGCTCCTGGTCGAGCAGACCGACCGAGGCCGCGGCGGGCTGGCGACGGACCGTTCCGCGCTCGGGGCGAACGAAACCGGCCAGCACCCGGAGCAACGTGGACTTGCCGACGCCGTTGGGCCCGATCAGCCCATAGCGGTGGCCGGGCGCGACAGTGACGCTGACGTCGTCGAGGATCGTCTGGCGCCCGATGGTGACGGCGATGTCTCGGGCGATGAGGGATGCGGGCACGGCGCAGCTCCGGGGCAGGTCCGACGCGTTCGGTCCGGCCCTCCACCCTACGATCGCCATCGTGGACTTCTCGTGGACGTTGGAGCAGGAGGAGCTGCGAGCAGAAGCCCGCAAGGTGGCCGAGGACGCGGTGGCCCGCTTCGGTCGCCACAACGACTCCTGGATCAACGGCTTCTCGCGCCAGTTCTCCCTCGAACTGGCCGAGCGGGGCTGGATCGGCATGACGTGGCCCGTGGAGCACGGCGGGGGCGGCCGACCTCCCATCGAGCGGCTGATCGTGGCCGAGGAGATGATCTCCGCCGGGGCTCCCATCGCCGCCTCCTGGTTCGCCGACCGCCAGATGGGCCCCACGCTGATGACCTACGGCACTCCCGACCAGATCGCCGCCTTCCTCCCCCGCATCCTGTCCGGTGAATCCACGTGGTGCATCGGGATGAGCGAACCCGAGGCCGGCTCGGACCTGGCCGCGCTCAAGACCCGGGCGGTGCGCGACGGCGACGACTTCGTCATCAACGGCCAGAAGATCTGGACCAGCTTCGGCGAGGTGGCCGACTACTGCTACCTCATCTGCCGGACCTCGACCGACGGGCCGGCGCACGCCGGGATCAGCGAGATCGTCGTCCCCATGGACACGCCGGGCATCGAGGTGCGGCCGATCCAGGACATGACCACCAACCGTCACTTCTGCGAGGTCTTCTACACCGACGTCCGGGTGCCGGCGGCCAACCTGGTCGGCGTCGAGGGCGCGGCGTTCAAGCAGACCATGCGCCAGCTCGAGCACGAGCGGGGCGGCATCGACCGCCTCGTGTCGAACCGGGCGCTGTACCTGGCGGCGTTGGACCGGGCCGACCGGACCGATCCGATCGTGCGCCAGGAGATCGCCGCGCTGGAGACCGGCTACCGGTTGGGCCGCCTACTGGTCACCAGGGAGGTCCTGGGTCAAGCTCCGACCGGCTTCAGCGCGGCCACCAAGTGCTTCTGCACGGAGCACGAGCTCAGGGTGGCGGACTTCGTGTTCCGCGTCCTCGGGCCCCACGCCACGGTGTGGGACCCGCTCGTCCAGGGGCTCACCTACGCCCCCGGCTACACGATCATGGGCGGCACGTCGAACGTGATGCGCAACATCCTCGGCGAGCGCACGCTGGGATTGCCCCGGGAGCCCAGCCCCCGCTAGCCCGACCGCCGGCACTCCGCCCGGTCGGCATCACCCGTCTTCGACGAGCACGGCATGGACCTCGCCGGGGCCGTGGACGCCGACCACGAGGCGCATCTCGATGTCGCCCGAGCGGGACGGTCCGGTCACCAGGACCACGTTGGTCGGCGGTCCGGCCGGCCACAGATCGCGATGGCGGCGCAGCACGTCACCCGTCGTCCCCACCACCGCCGAGGCGGGCACGACGAACACGGCGATCCGGGGCAGCAGGCTGACCAACCTCCCAGCGCGGGCGGTGTCGACCACGATGCTGCCCGTCGCCGCGATGGCCGCCGTTGCCTCGATCACGCCGGACGTCGCCATCGCCGCCGCCTCCAGCCCACACCCTGGCCACTCCAGGCGTTCCAGCCCCGCTACGTCGAGGTCGAAGCGCTGGTCGATGAGGACGGGGCCGCGGCCGGCGACCGCGGCATCGACGGCAGCCCCGACGTCGTCCTCGGTGGTCCGGTGGACACGACCGCCCAACGCCTCCCACGCCTGCGCCCATCGTTCGGTCACCGGCACCGAGCCGTCGACTCGGGCCAGCGCCACCTCGGGCACCCCGGCGAGGGTGGCCAGCGGGCGATGGGGCGGCGGCGAGCCATCGGCCAGCGAGGACCGCAG
>DASTFY010000077.1:0-7743 GCA_035719525.1 Acidimicrobiales bacterium | reverse complement strand
GCGGCGCCGGCCGGCGCCGACCTGGGTATTCGGGACCTCCCGCCGTTCATCACCCCCAACGACGAGTTCTACCGGATCGACACCGCCCTGCTCGTGCCCCAGGTATCCCCGGACCGGTGGCGCCTCAGGGTGCATGGGCTGGTGGACCGCGAGATCGAGATCGGCTTCGCCGACCTGCTCCGCCGCCCGTTCATCGAGCGTGACGTCACGCTCTCCTGCGTTTCGAACGAGGTGGGCGGCGGCTTGGTCGGCAACGCGGTGTGGCGGGGGGCCCGTCTGGCCGACCTATTGGAAGAAGCCGGCCTGCAACCCTCCGCCACGCAACTGCTCAGTACCTCCGTGGACGGCTGGACGTGCGGGACGCCGGTGTCCGCGGTCATGGACGGGCGCGACGCCCTGCTCGCGGTGGCCATGAACGGCGAGCCCCTCCCGGTCAGTCACGGCTTCCCCGTGCGCATGGTGGTGCCGGGGCTGTACGGCTACGTGAGTGCGACCAAGTGGGTGGTCGATCTCAAGCTGACGACGTGGGAGGACGACGTCGCCTACTGGGTGCCGCGGGGTTGGGCGCGAGAGGCGCCGGTCAAGACCATGAGCAGGATCGACGTGCCCCGCCAGCGTGACGTACCGGCCGGGACGGTGGCGATCGCCGGGGTCGCATGGGCGCCGCACCGGGGCATCAGCGCCGTCGAGGTGCAGGTGGACGACGGCCCTTGGCTCCCGGCCCGTCTGGGCGCGGTCCCGAGCGAGGACAGCTGGGTGCAGTGGGTGGCCGAATGGGACGCCGCCGCGGGCGAGCACGCCGTGACCGTCCGCGCCTACGACGGCGAGGGGGTCCTCCAGCCCGAGGACGTCGCCCCTCCCGCCCCCGACGGCGCCCAGGGCTGGCACCGGCGCGACTATCGCGTCCGCTGAGGACTTCTGCCCCCACACCCCCGCCAGTCGTGCTCGAACAAGGATCCGCCGAAACGGCGTCATCGAGGACGGGTCCGGGCGTCTCGTCACCGTAGGCGCAACCAGCGCCGACAGATCCAGCGGGAACCGGGCCGGCATCGCGCCGGCCGCCGGGAGGGAGTCGGACCCTGCCCGGCAAGATCGCGATGGATGCTCCGGGCGGACGGTGCATCTGTCGCACAGTTGGCCGGGGCGCGGCGGGCGGAGCCGTGCCCCGGCCACCTCAGCGAGCCGGAGCCAAGGTGCTCCTAGGAGCTCAGGTCGTGGGCCTTCGTGCTGAGCGCGGTCAGCAACTCGTCGAAGCTCTTCTGGAACGAGCTCACGCCCTCCCGCTCGAGCTGCGCGCCGACCTCGCCCACGTCCACGCCTACCTCGCCCAGCTCGGTCCAGACGGCCTCGGCCCGATCGAGGTCGGCATCGATGGTGCGGGCCAGCGTCCCGTGGTCCTCGAAGGCGGCGATGGTGGCGTCGGGAAGGGTGTTCACCGTGTCCGGCCCGATCAGCGAGTCGACGTACAGCGTGTCCGGGTACGCCGGGTTCTTCGTCGACGTCGACGCCCACAGCGGACGCTGCAACCTCGCCCCTCGTGCCACGAGCGCCTCCCACCGTGGTCCAGAGAAGGTGGCGCGGAACTGCTGGTAGGCCAACTTGCCCTGCGCGACCGCGGCCTGCCCGCGGAGGGCCAGCGCCTCCGGGGAGCCGATCGCGTCGAGACGGCGGTCGACCTCGGTGTCGACGCGGCTGATGAAGAAGCTGGCCACGCTCGCCACCCCTGACAGGTCACCCTCGCACGCCTCGAGCCCGCTGAGGTAGGCCTCCATGACCTCCGCGTAGCGTTCGAGGCTGAAGATCAACGTGACGTTGATGGACCGGCCCTCGCTGATCATCTGGCCGATGGCCGGCACGCCCTCGGCCGTGGCGGGGATCTTGACGAACAGGTTGGGCCGCTCGATGGTGTCGTGGAGGTGGCGGGCGGCCTCCACGGTGCCCTCGGTGTCGTGGGCCAGGTCGGGCGCGACCTCCACGCTGACGAAGCCGTCCGCGCCCTGCGACGAGTGATGGAGGGGGGCAAACACGTCGAGCGCGCTGCGAATGTCCTGGAGCACCAGGGCCCAGTAATCGTCGAGGACGGGGCGATCGTCGAGCGCCAGCGTCCGGAACTGCTCGTCGTACTCGACGGAGCCCTCGATGGCCTTCTGGAAGATCGTGGGGTTCGACGTCAAGCCCCGGATGCCGTCGTCGCGGTAGGCGGCCAATTGACCCGAGGTGATGAAGCCGCGGGTGAGGTTGTCGAGCCAGGGACTCTGGCCCTGTTCCTCGAAGAGACGGATCAGGCGCTCCATCAGGCTCCTCCCGGGTTCTGGTCGGCCAGAGCGAGGGCTCGGGCCACCACATGGTCGACGTTGATGCCCAGCTCGTCCAAGGCCACGGCGCCGGGGGCGCTCCCGCCGAAGCGGTCGATGCCGATGGAGTCGTCGGCCCAGCGGGCCCATCCGAAGGTGGTGGCCGCCTCCACGGACAGCACGGGCACCTCGGGCGGCAGGACCGTGGCGCGGTACTCGGGTGACTGCGCCTCGAAGCGGTCCCATGACGGCAGCGAGACGACGCTGGCCCGGACACCGCGACCGGCCAGGCGAGCCGCCGCGTCGACACACAGCGCGACCTCGCTACCGGTGGCCAGCAGCACGACCTGGGGTACCCCCTCGGCCGGCCGGACGACGGCGCCGCCGGGCTCGACCGCGGAGCCGTCCGTGACGACAGGGATGCCCTGACGGCTGAGGATGAGCGCCGTCGGCCCGTCATGATCGACCGCCACCCGCCACGCCGCCGAGGTCTCGTTGGCATCGGCCGGACGGATGACCTGCAGGCCGGGGATGGCCCTGACCGCCGCCAGATGCTCGACGGGTTGGTGGGTGGGCCCGTCCTCGCCGACGCCGACCGAGTCGTGGCTGAACACGAAGACCGCCGGGGCTCGGCTCATAGCCGCCAGGCGCAGCGTCGGGCGGGCATAGTCGCTGAAGACGAAGAACGTTCCCCCGACCGGCAGGACGCCACCGTGGCAGGCCATGCCGATCAGAGCAGCACCCATGCCGTGCTCGCGGATGCCGAAGTAGATCTGGCGGCCTCCGGGGTGCTCGGGCGACTGGCGCTCGGCGCCCTCGATCTTCGCCCCGGTGTTCCCGGTGAGGTCGGCTGCACCGGCCATCAGCCCGGGCACCGTGTCCTGGCAGGCCGTCAACACCTTCTGCATGGCCTGGCGGGTGGCGAGGCTCTGCCCCCGATCGAAGGTCGGCAGGGTCTGCTCCCAGCCGGGCAGACCCGTGCCGGCCCAGGCGGCGTCCCACGCGGCGCGGTCCCCCTGCCACTCGGCCAGACGCTTCTCCCAGGCCTGCCGGGCCTCGGCGCCCCGGGCCGCCGCGAGGGCTCGGTACTCGGACACGACCTCCTTCGGCGCCCAGAACGGCTCGTCGGGGATGCCCATGACCGCCTTCGTGCGGTTCACGTCCCCCTGGTCGAAGGCCAGACCGTGAGCTTCGTGGTCGTCGGTGTGATCGGGGGAGGGGTAGCCGATGTGGCTGCGCAACCGGAGCAGCGACGGCCGGTCGTCGACCGCCATGGCCTCCCGGATCGCCGCTTCGAGCACATCGCAGTCGTTGGCGACCTCGCCCAGCTCCATGACGTGCCAGCCATAGGCCCGGAAGCGGGCGGCCGCGTCGTCAGACGAGGACAGGGCGGTGTCGCCGTCGATGGTGATGTGGTTGTCGTCGTAGACGGCGATCAGACGGCCGAGCCCGAGGTGCCCGGCGAGCGATGCCGCCTCGTGGCTCACACCCTCCTGGAGGCAGCCGTCACCGGCGATCACGAAGGTGTAGTGGTCCTGCACCTCGGCGCCGAAGCGGGACCGGAGCTCGCGCTCGGCGATGGCCATGCCGACGGAGTCGCCCAGGCCCTGCCCCAACGGTCCGGTGGTGACCTCCACCCCGGCGGTGTGACGTCGCTCCGGATGCCCCGGCGTCGCCGAGCCCCACTGCCGGAACGCGCGAAGGTCGTCGAGCTCCAAGCCGAATCCGCTCAGGAAAAGCAGCGAGTACTGCAGGATCGACGCGTGGCCGTTGGAGAGGACGAACCGGTCACGGTCGGGCCAGTCGGGCTCGGTCGGGTCGAAGCGCATGATCCGGCTGAACAGCACGTGACCGATCGGCGCCAGGGCCATGGCCGTGCCCTGGTGACCGGACTTCGCGGCCAGCGGCGCGTCCATGGCCAGGCCCCGGATCACGTCGATGGCCTGCTGATCGAGCTCAGGTGAGAAGGACGGCATCAGGCGTCAGGGTACCCGCGTGCCCTGGGAGCACTCCTAGGAGGCCTGATTGTCAGTCGTGGAAGAGCGCGATCGAAGCCGTGAAGCCGTGGATTGCGTTCCGGCCGGCGACCGGTCCCACCTCACCGGCGCAGAACATCCCCGCGACCGCGCCGCCCAGGAGCCCGTGAACGATGCCGGCGTCATGGCTGGCATCGCCGAACATCTCGGCCCCCCGCCCGTTGCAGGTGAACACGAGAGCTCCCGCCGCCTCGTGGCCGGCGAGGAGGAGCGACAGGTCCTCGCCCGCGGTGGCCGCATCGCGTACCTGGAACTGGACGACGGCACCGACGGGCACCTCGGCCGCGACGGCCAGCGAACCGGCATCGCGATCGGCCCCCAGCAGGCCGCGGATGAGGAAGTCTCCCCGGCCGAAGTCCAATGTCTGCTCGTCGACGACGACACCACACAGCAGTCCCTGGGCGGCGAGCGCCCGCTCGATCGGGTCGAGCGCGGCCACGGTTTCCATGAGGCGGTCGAGGGCGGGACGGGACGCCAGCTCCAGGATCACCTGGCGCTCGGCGCTGGTGACCGTGAACGGCTGTCCGATCGGCCGGCAGCCCTGCGAGACGACGGTGGCCGGCGACACCGACGGATCGAGCAGAAGGCCGACCGCGCCGTGCGAGACGACCCGTGACCCGACGAGCAGGCGGTTGCCACCCGGACCGCGGGCCGCGGAGGCCATGCCGCCGATCAGGGGCAGGCTCGGATTGACGGCGCGGACCGTGGCCAGCAGGTCCTCGACCGGGGTGGTGAACGGGTCCGCCACCAGCACGAGCGATCCGGCGCGCTCCAGTTCGTCCAGGGGGAGACCGTCGAACCGCCAACCCTCCTCGGAGGGCTCGGCGGTGATGTGCAGCGGGGTGGCGCGTCGGCCGAGCCGGGCGGCCCAGAGCGCGACACCAGGGCGCTCCTCCACGCCGCGCCGTCCAGCCAAGACGCCACCGGCAGTGGCGCCGATCAACGCATCGGGGTCGAGGATGGTCTGCACGGCCGCGGCCATGTCCTCGAGCGCGCCGGTGCGATCACCGGTCACGAACAGGACCGCTATGTCCGGCGCTCCACCCAGGCGCTCACCGACGTCGCCCACGACCTCGCCGATCGCACTGGCGGCGACCGGGTGTTCGGACAGCGACGCGGCGAAGGGCACGTCAGCCTTCGGCGCCACCGGGCGGTGGCAGCAGCGTGAGAGGGACCAGGTGCCAGGGTCCGTGGTCGATGCGACAGTGCGCCACGATGGTGCCGTACTCGACGAACTCGAGCTCGCCGCGAACCAGGCGGTAGGTGAAGCGGCCGGGCTCGACTGTGAAGGGATTGACGTTGCGCGCCACCTGCTCGGCGTCCGGGTCCTGCCCCTTGCGGAAGACGACCTCGAAGACGCCGTTGCCGGGCTCGTCCGGCCCACAGGAGATCAGCGCCAGCAGGTGCGGTTCGACGGCCACCGGCACGGGCCCGGGTGCCGCCATGGAGAAGAACACGCCCGTCAGATCGATCCGGGTGGCCGGACCCTCCACCTGCCGCATGTTGAAGCTCTCGACGAACAGCGCGGCCACGATCTGCATCCCCGCCGAACCTACCGGGTCGGGCTGGCGGGTGTGGGCGACTACGCGGCGCGGCGGGGAGCGGTCTGGATGCGGGCCAGCGCGGGCTCGCGCAGCTGAGCCAAACCGACGGCGCGCAAGCCTCGGATCACCAGCCAGCCCAAGTCGAACTCGTACCAGCGGTGGGAGAGGCGGGGCGAGGTCGGCACGGCGTGGTGGTTGTTGTGCCACCCCTCGCCGGCGGTGAGGAAGGCCAGCCAGTGGAGGTTTCCGGCGGTGTTGTCGTACCGCCGACGACCGAAGTGGTGCCCGATGGCGTTGACCGCCGCACTCCCGCCCAGGTACAGGTTGGCGTGCACGAACGCCGCGAGCAGCCCGACCACCGGTCCGAACACGACGACCAGGAACACGACGCCGAGCGTCAGGCCCCACAGGGAGTGGTCGAACAGCCGGCGGTCCCAGGCGTCCTCGTTGATGTCCTTGGCGTAGCGGGCCACCGTCACCTCGTTGCGGGCCTCGCGGCGGTACATGGCCACGTTCTTCAACTGGACCGTCTTCCAGCCGACCAGCTCAGCCGGATGGGGGTCGCCCTCCTTGCCCGTGAACGCGTGGTGTTTGCGGTGCACGGCCACCCACTGTTGGGGCTGGATGCCGGTGGTGAGCCAGGTCAGCACCCGGAAGACGAACACCACGGGCGGGGCCAGAGTGAGTGCGTGGTGGGCCAGCGCCCGGTGCAGGTAAACGGTGGTGCAGACGTTGGCCAGGATGGTCACGGCCAAGCCGACCACGAGCGCGAGCAAGAGGGTGGACACGAGGGTCAGCCTACCTGCTTTCCCTACCTACCGGTAGGTAGACAGGCCCGTCGCCGTAGGATGGCGCCGTGGCGAGGGGTTCGATCAACGCCGAGGCCCTCTCGACGCGCGAGGCGATCCTGGTGGTGGCCATCGCCTGCTTCGGCGATCACGGCTACGACGGGACCTCGCTCAACGACATCGCGGCCGAGGTGGGGATCCGGCGGCCGAGCCTCCTCCACCACTTCCCGTCCAAGGAGGCGCTGTACGGGGAGGTGTTCGAGCGGCTGTTGACCGACTGGTTCTCCCGCCTGGAGGGCGCCATCACCGCCGAGGTGCGGGGATGGGAGAAGGTGGAGCTGGTGCTCAACGCCGGGTTCCGCTTCTTCGCCGACAACCCGGCCTATGTGCGGCTCATGCGACGCGAGGCCATCGACTCGGGTGCGCACCTCGGCATCGACCTCGCCGCGTCCCTTCGGCCGTACTTCGACGCCGCGGCCGCCTACTTCCGGCGGGAGATGGAGGAGGGGACCTTCCGGCTCCACGATGCCGACCAGCTCCTGATCACCGGCTACGGCGCGTTGCTGAGCTACTTCAGCGACGCCGCCTTCGTCCAAGGCCTCCTCGACGTCGACCCGCTGGATGCCGACTCGCTCGAGGAGCGACTCGACCACGTGACGACGTTCTTCCGAGCGGCGCTGGTCCCCTGACGAACGGGCGGCGCGCTACCCGACCGGTAGCGTGGCCGCCCGTGCCCGGACCGACCCGCACCCTATCCGAGGCCGCGTCCAAGGCCCTGTTGCGGGAGTACGGCCTGCCCGTGGTCGAGGACCGTGAGGTGCAGGACGCCGACGCCGTCGCGCCGGCCGCGCAGGAGCTGGGCTGGCCGGTGGCGGTCAAGCTGTGCGGCGCGGCCATCGCCCACAAGACCGAGCGAGGCCTCGTGCGGCTCGGCCTGGCCGATGCCGGCGCGGCGCGCTCGGCGGCCGCGGAATTGCTCGCCGCGGCGCGGCCCGACGACGGCGCGGTAACGCTCCTCGTAACGCCGATGATCGAGGGGAGCAGGCAGCTCATCGCCGGGCTGGTGCGGGACCCCCAGTTC
>DASTFY010000076.1:0-4299 GCA_035719525.1 Acidimicrobiales bacterium | reverse complement strand
GCCCGCACGAGGTACGGCGTGGCGACGAGGACACCGAGCCCGAGCAGCCCATAGACGACGCTGATCAGCACCCGCTCCGCCGGGCCGAGGTCCAGCCCACCCTGGCCCTGAGAAAGCGCCCACCCGTACAACGGGAAGGTGACACCGGTCAGCCCCACCGACCACAACACGACAGTGACGACGAAGGTGAGGACGCCGAATGGGAGAGAGATGAGGCCGAAGGCGAGGGCCTTCCAGGCGGCGCCGTCGCCGATGATCGCCTTGAACCGGTCCCACAGCGAGCCGGTCCCGCCGAGAGGGTGGAACGGCGACGCCACCGCGGTGTCGAGGAGCCATCGGCACCGGGCCCGCTCCACCGCGCCGATCACCCGGCCGAACAGCAGCGTGCCGATCAGCACCGGAATGCCGATCAGGGTGATGAGGGAGCCGAATCCGACACTCAGCCCCGTGATGATGAGCGTGAACCAGACGATGCCGAAGAACAGGTTGAGGAGCAGGTGGGCGGTGCCCTTCCACGTCCTCGCCTCGATCAGCGGCCGGAAGAGGTGGCCGACCACGCCTCGGGTCGGCGCCCCCGCCGGCGGCGGCGGGGGGACGGCAGGGGTAAACCGGGTCGAAGGGGACGGAGGGGGAAGCGTTCCCGCCGGGCCGGTCATCGCCCGGTCCCTCCGGCTGAACCGACCAGCTCGGCCGGAGAGGGAGCCGGCAACGGGTCCCCCTGGACCTGGTGCGACCGGGGTCGGCGCTCGACGGTGAGGCGGGGCACCATCCGGTCGAGCCAGCGGGGGAACCACCAGTTGGTCCGGCCCAGCAGCTCCATCGTGGCCGGCACCAGCACCAGTCGAACGAGGGTGGCGTCGATGAGGACGGCGACGGCGAGGCCGAGCCCGATGAGCTTGATGGCTCGCTGGTCGGTCACCACGAAGCTGCCGAACACGCACACCATGATGGCCGCCGCGGCCGTGATGACCCGAGCGGTCGAAGCCAGGCCCTCGACCACAGCCCGGCTGTTGTCGCCCGAGCGTTCGTACTCCTCCTTCACGGACGACAGCAGGAACACCTCGTAGTCCATCGACAACCCGAACACGATGGCGAACAGCATCATCGGGGCCCACGGCTCGATCGGCGCGCCGCCGGCGACGCCGAGCAGCCCTCCGAACCAGCCCCACTGGAAGACCGCCACCATGACGCCGTAGGCGGCCCCGATGGAGAGCAGATTCATCGCAACCGCCTTGATCGGCACCAGCACCGATCGGAACGCGGCGAGCAGCAAGAGGAAGCTGAGGACGAGCACGGCGCCGATGAACCACGGGAGCCGGGAGGACAGCACCGAGGAGAAGTCGATGTTGGAGGCGGTCTCGCCGCCGACGTGGGGCAGGAGGCCGGAGCCCCCCGCCGCCTCTGGGAGGACGTCGTCGCGCAGGTGGCGGACGAGCTGCTCCGTGACCTCGGACTGGGGAGCAGTCGTGGGGTAGGCCTGCGCCACGGCGATGGCGCCCGACGGGCTGGGCACGGACTCGGTCACCATCGCCACGCCGGGGGTGGCGGCCACGGCGTCGAGCACGCGGGGCACGGCGGCCACCGCGGCTGCATCCGGTGTCTCCATCACGACGACGAGCGGCCCGTTGACCCCGGCACCGAAGCCCTCGGCCAGCAGCTCGTACGCCCGCCGGGTGGTGGAGCCGGCCGGGTCGTTGCCGGCGTCGGCCACCGCCAGGCGCATCGAGAGGACCGGCAGGCTGAGCAGCACCAGTGCGCCGGCACCGGCGGCCGCAGCCAGGGCCGGGCGACGCTGGACGCTCCGGGCCCACCGGTGCGCCACCGTCTCACGGGTCCGCGTCCGGCGGCGGCGATGGACGCTGAGGCGATCGATGCGCCGACCGACGAGCCCGAGCATGGCCGGCAGCAGCGTGACGGCCGCGACCACGGCGACCAGCACCGCGGTGGACGTGCCGAGGGCCAAGCCGTGCAGGAAGCTGAGGCCCATCAGCAGCAGCCCGAGCAGCGAGATCATGACCGTGCAACCGGCGAACACCACCGCCCGCCCGGCCGTGCCCATCGCCTCGATGGTGGCGGCATGGGGATCGAGGCCCCGCTGCAGCGCGGCGCGATACCGGGTGACGATGAACAGGGCGTAGTCGATGCCGACGCCGATGCCGATCATCATGGCCACCTGCGTAGTGAAGTCCGGCGTGGGCACGACCGCGGCCCACAGCGCGAGGCTGGCGATGGACGCGACCACTCCGGCCAGCGCGGTCACGATCGGCAACCCCATGGCGACGACGGAACCGAAGGCGACCAGAAGGATCACGACCGCGGCCAGCAGCCCGACCCCCTCGCTGGCCGGCACCTCGACGTCCTGGAACAGGTAGCCCCCGAAGGCCACCTCGACACCGTGACGCTCGAGCGACGCCGCCTTCTCGGCGATGGCGGCCGCCGCCTGCTCGGATGAGACCGGCCCATCCGGCAGCAGATCCACCGTGGCGAACGCCACGGTCCCGGCCGCCGACACCTGGCTGGTGGTCTCGACCGGTGAGCTCACCGAGGCCACGCCAGCCTGTGAACGAACCTCGTCCAGGTAGCTGCGGATGGCCGCCACGGTGGAGGGCCGATCTAGGCCGGCGGGATCGTGGAACACGACCGTGGCCGTGTCCCCCGAACGGTCGGGCATCTCGTCGGACACCAGGTCGTAGGCCCGCTGGGAGTCCGTGCCCGGAAGGCGACCTCCGTCGGCGAAGGCTCCACCTACGGCCCCGCTCGCGGTGAGGAGCGCCACCAGGCCGACGCCCCACAGGGCGATGACCCGCCAGCGGTGGCGGAAACAGGCGGACGCGAGTCGTTCGAGCACAGGAGTCCTCCTCGGGTTTGGGGGGCGAGGTCGACGGTACGGACGCGACCGCGCTCTGCCCATCCCGCCTCCCGGCAGAACGCGCCGGGGGTTACCCCCACCCCACCGCCGGCGTCACCCCGGCTCGAGTGACGACGGCTCAGCCCAACAGCAGCGCGGCCACCGCTTCGATGAAGGGGCCGGGGTCCTCGCCGACGCCCTCGCCGTAGACCTTCACCTTGGGTTCGGTCCCGCTCGGTCGGACCTGGACGCGGACCGGTCCACAGACCATCCGCAGCAGGTTGGCCTCCGGATACTCCGTCACCTCGCCCACCGCCCGGCCGGCCAGAGCGGCGGGCGGGTCGGAGCGCAGGGCCGCCACCTTCGCTGCCGCCACCGCTGGTTCCATCCGCAACGACCGTTCCGCGGTGATATAACGCCCGAAGCGGCGGGCCAGGTCGTCCAACCGGTCCTGCAGGGTGACGCCGTCGGCGCGGGCCAATGCCGCCACCTCGGCCATCACGAGGGCCGCGGTGATGCCGTCCTTGTCGCGGGGGCAGCTGGCCACCAGATAGCCGAGCGCCTGCTCGTAGCCGAACACGAAGCGCTGGTCTGGATGCTCCCGGATGACCCGGGCGATCCACTTGAACCCGGTGAAGGTTTCGGCGTGGTGAACGCCGGCCGCCGACGCCATGCGGCCGAGGAGCGACGACGAGACCAGCGTCGTCACGACCAGGCGGTCCTCCCCTGTGGTGTGGGACAGGATGTGATCGGCCAGGAGCCAGCCCAGCTCGTCGCCGGTCAGCCGGCGCCAGCCGCCGGCCGACGTCGGTATGGCCGCGCCAAGGCGGTCGGCGTCGGGGTCGTTGGCCAGGGCCACGTCGGCCCCCACCCGCGCGGCCAAGGCCAGCAGCAGGTCCATCGCCCCCGGCTCCTCCGGGTTCGGAAACGACACCGTCGGGAAGTCGGGATCGGGTGCGAACTGTTCGGCCACCACCTCCGGCCGAGCCCAACCGGCTCGCTCGAACGCGGCGAGGAGGGTCGCACCGCCGACGCCGTGCATGGGGGTGTAGGCGACGGTGACGTCTCGCAGCGCCGGGACCAAACGCACGGACGGCGCGGCGTCCAGGTACGCCTCCATCGGCGCGTCGTCGAGGTGGTCGATCAGTGGATGATCGGGTCCGGCGACGGCAAGGGAGTCGAGCTCGACGGCATCGATGGCCGCCGCGATCTCGACGTCGATGGGCGACACGATCTGCGAGCCGTCCTCCAGGTAGACCTTGTACCCGTTGTCCCGGGGCGGGTTGTGGCTGGCCGTCACCATCACCCCGGCCGCCGCCCCGAGGTGGGGCACGGCCCACGCGAGGACCGGCGTCGGGGTGGGGCGGGGTAGCAGCCGGGCGCGGAGGCCGAGCGCCGCCGCCACCCCCGCCGTGTCACGAGCGAAGGCGTCGCTCTTGCGGCGGGCGTCG
>DASTFY010000075.1:0-6750 GCA_035719525.1 Acidimicrobiales bacterium | reverse complement strand
GCGCCGGCTGGTGGCCAGCACCTACCAGGCGGTGTCCGGTGCCGGGCTGGCCGGGGTGGAGGAGCTGGACGAGCAGGTCCGCAAGGTGGTGGACGGGGCGGCCGCGCTGACCTACGACGGTGCCGCGGTCGATTTCCCGCCCCCGGCCAAGTTCGCCCGCCCCATCGCCTTCAACGTGCTGCCGCTGGCCGGCAAGCTGGTCGATGACGGCAGCGGCGAGACCGACGAGGAGCAGAAGTTCCGCAACGAGAGCCGCAAGATCTTGGAGATCCCCGACCTGGCCGTCTCGGGGACCTGCGTGCGGGTGCCGGTGTTCACCGGGCACTCGCTCTCGCTCAACGCGGAGTTCGAGCGCCCGATCGGCGTCACCGAGGCGACGGAGCTCCTGGCCCGCGCCTCCGGTGTGGTGGTGGCCGAGATCCCGACGCCGCTCGAGGCCGCCGGCCAGGACCCGAGCTACGTCGGCCGGATCCGCCAGGACCCGACCGTCCCCGACGGCCGCGGCCTCGTCCTGTTCGTGTCCAACGACAACCTGCGCAAGGGCGCGGCGCTCAACGCCATCCAGATCGCCGAGGCGCTGCTTCGCCGCCGGTCCTGACCCGGGAGCTCACGCGGAGGGCTGCCACGGCGGGGAGGCAAACGGCCGGCGTTCCCCGTAGCGGTTCCAGTGGGTGATCTTCTCGATGGGTTTGCGCGGACCGACACCGAAGCGGCCGAGCGGCCGCCCGATCGGCACCAGCGCTACAGGATCGAGGTGCTCCGGCAGGTCGAGCACGCGCATCACCTCGTCCCGGTGGATGCGGAACACGGTCGTCAACGTGGTGCCGAGCCCCCGTTCCCGCGCCGCCAGCAGGAAGTTCTGGACGGCGGGGAACACCGAGGCATGGAGTGTCCCGATGTCGAGGGGGCCCTCGCCGTCGACCAGCGTGGCCCGGTAGCTCGCCATGCAGAACACCACGCTCGGGACCTCGGCGAGGTGCTCGGCCAGGTGCTCGCTCAGCTCGACGCCCCGCCGGTACGAGGCTTCGGCCTCGGGGCTGCGGAACGGGGGAAGACTGGCCATGAGCGCCGACCGGTAGCGACGCCAGCTCCGCGAGTAGATGTCCGCCATGGCGGCGCGAACATCCGGCTCGGTCAGGACGATGAAGTGATATGGCTGCACGTTCCCACCGGAGGGTGCCTGCGCGGCGGCGCGCAGGCAATGCTCGATGTCCTCGTCGGTGACCGGCGGATCGTCGGTCAGGCGACGCATCGAGCGGGTCGTCATCACGGCCTCGTAGAGCTCCATCCGGGTGTGTCTCCGATCGATCTCAGAGCTGGGCGATGTCGGTGGACTGACCGAGGGCCATCCGCCCGACCAGCTCGTACGTGCGGGGCGCCACCATGGCGTGCTGGCTGGCCACGTTGACGTCGCGCAGCAGCCGCTGGAGCGGGCTCGACGTGTACACCGCCGCACCGCCGGCGACGCGGAACAGGGCGTCGACCGCCGCCGCGCTCTCAGTTGTGGCACTGGTGGCGGCCAACCGAAGGAGCCTGCGCACTTCGGGGCCCAGAGAGTGGCCGGCGCGGGCAGCGTCCCACGCCGCGCCGACGCTCTCCCGGAGAAGCGCTCGGGCCGAGCGGTACCGGGCCTCGGCCCGGGCCACCTCGGACTGCACGACCGGGCGCGCCGCCATCGGCCGGGTGCTGGAGGCGTAGCGCTTGTCGACGGCCAGCATGGCCAGCTCGTCCAAGGCTCGCCGCGCCAGCCCCAGGCAGACCGCGCTGATGCCGAGCGCCAAGGCACCGAAGAACGGGAAGCGGTAGAGCGGAGCCTGGACCACTGGATCCTGACCCACGATCTCCACCCAGCGACCCTCGGGGACGAACGCCTCCACGACGCGGTAGTCCGTGCTGCCCGACCCCCGGAGACCGACCGTGTACCACGTGTCCTGCAGTTCGACCTGGCCGGGCTCGAACAGCACGAACGGCGTGCGCAGACCGTCGGGACGCGCCGCCGGTCGCCCCGCGGCGTCCACAACCACGGTGCCGCCGCCGATGTAGGTGCTGTGCGCCGTGCCCGACCCCCACTGCCAGTCGCCGTTGACCACCAGCCCACCCTCGACGGGGCGAGCTCGACCGAGCGGGGCGGCGTGCCCTCCGGTGATGGCGCGCGGGTCGCCGTAGACGACCTCCGCCCAGCGTTCCGGCAGGTACCCGCCGATCAGCGACGTGGTGGCCGCGATCATCCCGCACCACGCGGTGCCGCCCTCGTACCAGGCCAGTGCTTCGAGCACGTCCAGCACCTCGAGCACCGGGAGTTCGGCCCCGCCGTAGCGGGCGGGCGCCCAGGCCCGCCCCAGCCCGGTGCCTGCCAGCTCGGCGGCCAGGTCATCCGGGAGGCGCCGAAGGTCCTCGATCTCGCCCACCCGGCTCTCGGCCGAGCGGCCCAGCTCCCCGACCGCGCCGTCCAGCTCCGACGGGTGCCGGTCCAGCTCGATCACGGGCGGATTCTTTCAGCAGGTGCAGGGGATGCACCCGCACTTGGGGCAGCCGTGGGCGTACCGTTCGAGGGCGGTCTCGAGGTCGATGTCGGCGACGTTGGCCAGCGTGGCCACCCACGCCAGCACATCGGCGAACTCCTCGCGCTGCTGCGCGACCGACCCCTTCCGCAGGGCCTGCGCCAGCTCGCCGACCTCCTCGGCCAGCCAGGCCACGCCCGCCGACAGACCCCGTTCACGGTCGCGCGTTCCATAGGTGCGGTCCATCAGGTCCTGCAGCTCGGCCAGGTGCATGGGCGGCGAGAGTAGGGCGGGCGGCCGCCGCCGCCCGGCCTGTGCAGTCGGGGAGGGGAGATTTGAACTCCCGGCCTCCACGTCCCGAACGTGGCGCGCTAACCAAGCTGCGCTACTCCCCGGAGTGCCCGGTTGATGCTACTGCGCGGGCATCGCGTCGCCACGGGCCGATTCGGTGCCGTGGTCCGGCCCATCCGTCTCGGCCGGTTCGTCTGACTCCTCGGGCACGTCTGACTCGGCTTCTGGGGGCAAACCTTCGTACACCGTGCCCCCGGCCAGGATGGTGGTGGCGGCCCGGCGCAGCCGCAACGAGTCGAGCGGCTTGACCAGCCACCCCTCGGCGCCCGCCCGGCGGGCGAGAAAGAGGTCGGCCATGCGATCGAGGAGCATCAGCACCTTGATGTGGGGCAGCCGGCCGCCGGACTCGTCCTGCCGCAACGTCATGCACACCGCCATGCCACCCATGTTGCCGATCTGCAGGTCGAGGACAGCCAGGTCCGGCGTCTCACCGCTCGCCGCAGCGGTGACGGACTGCCCGGTGCGGCAGATCGTGAAGGTGGTCTCCGGGCCTTCGAGCGCCGAGCAGACGTCGTTGATGACCCAATCGGCATCGGCGGCGATGAGCACGTGCGGCACGGCACCCGACCATAGCCAGCCTCCTCGGCCGTCCCGTCTCGCACCGACCGCTCACGCCCGGTCGAAGAGGTGGTCGGCGACCTCCGCCAGGCCGGCGAGATCATGGACGTCGGTAGCCAGCAGCGGGACCGTCGCGACCGGGACGTCGGCCAGGCGGTCGGTGAGCGGCGCCAGCACGGCCGCCTCGCCGTCAGCCACCGCCTGTAGCTCGGCCCAGTTGGCTTCGAGCTCCGTGAGCGCAGCCCGGGCCTCGGCGCTCCGCCGCCGGCGCGACGCGGACGGAGCGGGCTGGAACGGAGGGTGCACGCGGTTGGCGATCACGGCCGCCGGTGGGGTGCCGCTGTCCATCAGGCGCCGGGCGAAGTAGCGCGCTTCCTCGACGGTGTCCTGCCGTGGCGCCGTGACCAGGACGTAGGCCGTCTCGGGTGACCTCAGGAGGCGGTCGACGTCGTCGGCCCGCTGGCGGAACCCGTCTTCCATGCCTTCGAAGGCCTGGAAGAAGGCAACGGCGTCCGTGATGGCGTCGCTGCCGACCACGCGGCTCAAGGTGCGCAGGAGCGCCTGCGCGGCCACGTTCACGGCGCGAAGGCCAACCCTCGTGGGCGCGGTCAGGGCCCGGTAGAGGCGATGGTCGAGGAATCGGGTGAGGCGGGCTGGTGCCTCGAGGAAGTTGAGGGCGTTACGAGTGGGCGGCGTGTCCACCACCACCAGCTCGAAGCGCTCGTCGGCGTGGAGCTCGTACAGCTTCTCGGCCGCCATGTACTCCTGGGTGCCGGACAACGCACCGGAGATGTTCCGATAGAACGTGTTGCCCTTGATCCGCTCGGCCTGGGCCGGGTCGGGCGAGTACAGCTCGACCAGGCGGTCGAAAGTCACCTTGGTGTCGAGCATGGCCGCCCAGAGCTCCCCTGCGCCGGACGTGTCGGCTCGGGGCACCAGCGCAGGCTCGTTGGTGAGTCCGCCCGCGGCCCCGAGGCCCAGCGCATCGGCGAGGCGACGGGCCGGATCGATGGTGACGACGACCGCCCGCCGCCCCTGCTCGGCCGCCTCGGCGGCTAGCACCGCGGCGGCGGTGGTCTTGCCGACACCGCCCGAGCCGCAGCAGACGATGATGCTGCGCTCGGCCACGATCCGCGACAGCGCCTGGCCGGGCGACCGCTCCTCCCCGGTCGGCCCGTCGGTCATGCCGCCAGCGCGCTGACCTGGTCGAGCAGCCGATCGGCGAGCGCCTCCACGTCGCTCATCGTCAGCCCGGCCGTGAAGCGGAACGGCAGGTGGAGTTGCGGGAGCGGCAGGAGAGCCAGGAGGCGATCGACCTGTTCGTCCTGCTGCTCCTGGCGGGCCAGGCGGAACTGCGCGGCCCGGATCAACGCGTCGTCGATGCCGCGGCGCGGCACCGCGTCGAGAGCCGAGCCCAGGTCCGGCCGATCCGGGTACAGGCCGTTGACCACCACGGGCGCGAGTTGGACGCCGACGTCCTCTTCCAGCGCGAATGCCGTCTCGACGACCTCGTTGACCGGGGTCTCCTCGGGCAGGGTGACCAGGACGACCTGGCATCGGGTGGGGTCGCGCAGAAGCTCCAGCACGTCGCGAGCCTGGGTGGCGATCGGGCCGACGGTGACCGAGTCGGCCAGACCCTTGGCGGAACGCAGGAACGTGACCGCGTGGCCGGCAGCTGGCGCATCCAGCACGATCAGGTCGTACTCACCAGCCCGTTCGAGTTGCTTGAGCTTGCCGAGGACCAGTATGTCGTCGAGACCGGGAGCCGCGGTGGCCACGACGTCGACGATGCCGGACTTCACCAGCCGGCCGGACAGGCGGCGCAGGCCGTGGTCGTTGAGGTAGTCGGTCAATGCCTCGCCCGGCGACACCACCCGACCGAGCACCATCCCGGAATGGTCGTCGGTGGCCGACCGCAGCACGGCGTCCTGTGGGCCGAGGGCCCGGTCGGAGCCGAGCAGGGGGCCGAGGGAGCCCGCTCCTTCCATCTCGACCACCAGCACCCGGCGCCCGAGGCGTGCGGCGGCGATGGCCATCGTGGCCGTTACGGTGGTCTTCCCCACGCCTCCCTTGCCGGCCACGATGACGAGACGGGAGGAGGCGAAGAACTGCAGCGGATCCACTCGTCCCTTTCGGAGGCCCAGACGTGCGCAGACTAGCCACCACCCTCAGCGGGCTCCTGCTGAGCGGCCTGGGTGGTTTCGGCCTCGTCGGCCTGCTCGGTGCCGGGTCGGTGGCTCACGCGCAGGGCCAGGGAGCCGAGCCTCCGGTCGACATCATCGAGATGAGCGGCCTGGTCGACGGCGTGGTGACGGACGACGTCGAGAAGGCCATCGAGCGGGCCGCGGCGAGCGGCGCACAGGCACTCGTGATCCAGCTCAACAGCAAGGGAGCGGTCGTCTCACCGGAGCGCATGGCCCGCCTGGCCGAGGCCATCCACGGGTCCGAGGTCCCGGTGGCCATCTGGGTCGGGCCGAGTGGAGCCCGAGCCCTAAGCACCCCTGGCCAGCTACTCGGCGCGGCTGCGGTCACCGCCATGGCGCCGGCCACCCGCATCGGTGACTTCGGCTCCCCGCTGCCCGTGGAGGGCTTCGAGCTGGACTTCGGCAATGGCGGCGACCAGCTTCGCTCGTTCACCCTGAGCCCTGCGGAAGCGAGAGTCCGCAACGTGCTCCGGCTGCCCATCGACGACGAGGGCGTGCCCGTGCTGCGGAACATGCTGCTCGCCATCGACGGCCTGGATCACGGTGGGAATACCGTGAACACGGCCGAGGAGCGGGCGACAGCCGACGGCGGGACGGAGCTCGTGCTCGTGGCCGAGCCACGGTTCTACAAGCTGCCGCTCCTGCCCCGGCTGATGCACACGGTGGCGAGCCCCGCGCTGACGTACCTGCTGCTGACGATCGGGCTGTCGCTGCTGATCTTCGAGTTCTTCACCGCCGGCGTGGGCGTGGCCGGGATCGTCGGCGCCGCCTGTGTGGTGCTGGCCTTCTACGGGCTGGGGGTGCTCCCCGTCAGCGGGTGGGCCCTGGCCGCGATGCTCGTCGCCTTCTTCGGTCTCGCTATCGATGTGCAGACCGGGGTTCCTCGGGCGTGGACGGCCATCGGCCTGGTTCTGTACGCGGTGGCGTCGCTGTTCCTGTTCCAGGACGGGCTGCGACCGTCGTGGATCACCCTGCTGGCCGGCATCGGCGGCGTGGCGCTCGCCTTCGTGGTCGGTATGCCGTCGATGGTGCGGGCCCGCTTCGCCACGCCGACCATCGGGCGGGAGTGGATGATCGGCGAGTTGGGGGAGACGGAGATCGCCATCGACCCGGTGGGTGTGGCCCGGGTGCGGGGC
>DASTFY010000074.1:0-9418 GCA_035719525.1 Acidimicrobiales bacterium | reverse complement strand
GGGGTCGATGCAGTCCCGGCTGTCCGAACCGACGATCAGGTAGTTCTTCGCCTCCACCGCGCCGCCGAGGTCGAGTGTGGTGGTCGTCTGGTTGGTCGGCAGGCCGGACGGGCCGGCGGTCGACGGCGGGCTCGTGCTGTCAGAAGCTCCGCTGTGGATCACCACCCGGCGGGTGTCCGACAGCGTGTCGTTGGCGGTCCAGATCAGCGCGGCGGCGGCCAGCGTGCCCACGATGACCAGGGAGTTGAACGCCAGCACACCCCGCTGGGGCCAGGTCCTCCGGGGCCGCGAGGCGTCACTCGGCACGAGGGCGCACGCTAGCGGTGGTCCGGCCGGGCGCGGGTGCGCTCGCTACCGTGCTGCCCATGCTCGCGGCGTGGCAGGACTGGGGTCCCGCGGCGCTCGTCGTCGGCATCCTCGTGGGGGCGGTCGTCCTCACGGTGATCGCCCGCCGCATGGTGAACAAGCGGGCCACCCAGCTCCTGGCCCGGTTCGGGACCGTGTCCGTCGATCCGGTGCGGGAGGCGGCGCGGCTGCAGACGCTCACCTCGGTCACCCGCAGCAGCATCGTCGGCACCATCTGGCTGCTGGCCATCCTCGCCATTCTCCAAGTCCTCAACGCGGCCTTCAGCTCGTTCGTCCTCGCCATCACCCTCCTCGGCAGCGCGCTGACCTTCGGCGCCCAGAGCCTGATCCGAGACGTGCTGTCGGGGTTCTTCATCCTCCTCGAGGACCAGTACGCGGTAGACGACCTCGTCGACCTCGGCGTGGCGACGGGTCGGGTCGAGCGCGTGACGCTGCGGGTCACCCGCCTGCGCGACGACGAGGGGAGGGTCTGGTGGGTGCCCAACGGTCAGATCGTCCGCGCCGGCAACTTCACCCAGGACTGGGCCCGCGCCGTGGTGGACGTGGCGCTGACCAGGGAGTGCGACCTCGAAGCGGCCACGGCCACGATCACCGAACTGGCCGGGCGCTCGGTGGCGAACCCGGACCTGGCCGATCGGGTCCTGGAGGCGCCGCGGGTGCTCGGCATCCAGGAACTGACGGACGACCGAGTCGTTCTGCGGGTGTCGGTGAAGGTGGCCAAGGGCGCGCAGGACGACGTGAGGCACGCCATCCAGGGGGCGGTGCTCCACGCCTACCAGGACGGCCGCCTGGTCAGCCCGGACGAGGGCGGCCGCGGTGCTCAGGGGACGACGTAGACGGGGGTGCCGATGGGCGCCCAGTTCCACACCAGCACCGCCTCCTCGTGACGCTGGCGCAGGCAGCCACCGCTCAGGGGCTGACCGAGCTGCTCGACGGTCTGCACCGGCTGCCCGTACTGCGTGGGGATCTCGTGCAAACCGATCCCACCGCCCTGCGGGCCGACCGCGAAGCGCACCATGTAGTTCCAGATGATCGACGGGTTGTGGGTGGCGAAGGTGGAGAGGGACTTGGAGTACACGTGGTACAGGCCGAAGGCCGGGATGTCGAGACGGCCCGACACCAGGTGGGAGCTGGTGATGTAGCCGCTCTCCTCCATGAGCCAGACCCGTTGCTGGTACTTGGAGTAGACGATGCGCCGCCCGAAGCCGGAGTCGGGCGGCGGCCGAGGCACCCACGGCGGGTTGATGCTGTGCCACTCCGGGTTGTAGCCGGGGGCGGTGATCCACGTGCCCGAGGCCAGGGCGGCGACGGTCGTCGTGGTGGTCGTGGTGCTGTTCCGGGGGGGGCGGGGCTGGCTGGTGGAGGCCTCCTCGACCTGGGCCGCCACGACCGTCGTCGTCGGGGCGACGGTCGACTCGGTCGTCGAGTCCGGCACAGAGGTCTCGACGGTGGTGCTCGTCGAGGAGCGGGGGCTCTGCGCGCCGACTGCGGCGGGCGTGATGGCGAGCGCGATGACAGTCGCCACCATCGGGCCCGCTCCCCGGCGCGTCCACCACCGCATTTGCCCAGCGTAGGTGCTACCCGTCCGGTGCGGCCAGAACCACCTCGATCACCACCCCTTCGCCGTTCTCGCGCAGCTCGAGGTCGACCACGCCCCCCGCGGCCCGCAGGTCGCCCTCACCTCGCGTCAGCGCGGCGAGGAACTCAGCCGGGGCAGCGACGGTCAACCGCTCGACGGACGCCCGCTGTGAGAGCTTGGCCTCGGTCTTGCGCCGCCGTACATGGGCGAGCACCTCGCCGACGACGTCGATCACGGCCGGATCCTCCGGGGTGGAGGGTGCCACCTCGGCTGGCCCCGGCCACGGGACGCGGTGGATCGAGCCGGTATGCCACCAGCTCCACACCTCGTCGGTCACGAACGGGAGGATGGGGGCCAGCAGCCGGTGCAGCGCGCTGAGCGCAGTGCGCAGCGCGACGATGGCCGAGGCGGAGGGCCCATCGCCCCGGGCGCCGTAGGCCCGGCTCTTCACCAGCTCGACGTGGTCGTCGCAGAACCACCAGAAGAAGGCCTCGGTTCGCTCCAGGGCCCGGGCGTAGTCGAACGCCTCGAAGCTGCTGGTGGCCTCTTCCACGACGCCGGCCAGCCGTGTGAGCATGGCTCGGTCGAGCGGCTCGGACACCGAGCGGGCCGACGCGTCGGCCGACGGTTCGCCCAGCGAGAGGACGAACTTGGTGACGTTGAGGATCTTGGTGGCCAACCGGCGGCCGATCTTCATCTGGCTCTCGTCGAAGGCGGTGTCGACCCCCGGGCGGGCCGCCGCCGCCCAGTAGCGGACGGCGTCGGCGCCGTGCTGCTCCAACAGCGACATGGGCGTCACGACGTTGCCTTTGGACTTGGACATCTTCTTGCGGTCGGGGTCGAGGATCCATCCCGAGATGGCGGCGTTGCCCCAGGGCAGGGTGCCGTGCTCCAGGTCGGACCGCACGATGGCGCCGAAGAGCCAGGTGCGGATGATGTCGTGGGCCTGGGGCCGGAGGTCCATGGGGAACACCCGGGCGAACAGGTCGGGGTCGTCGATCCAGCCGCCGGCGATCTGGGGCGTGAGCGACGACGTGGCCCACGTGTCCATCACGTCAGGATCACCGATGAAGCCGCCCGGCTGGCCCCGCTGATCGGCGGTGAAACCGGGAGGGACTTCGGAGGAAGGATCGATGGGTAGGGACGCCTCGTCGGGCGCGATCGGGTCGTCGTAGTCGACGTCGCCGTCGGCACCGAGGCGATACCAGAGCGGGAAGGGGACGCCGAAGAACCGCTGACGGGAGATGAGCCAGTCGCCGTTCAGACCGCCGACCCAGTTCTCGTAGCGGTGGCGCATGAACCCCGGGTACCAGGTCAGCTCCCGGCCCCGGTCCACGAACCGCTCCCGTAGGACGGCGTCGCGCCCGCCGTTGCGGATGTACCACTGACGGCTGGTGACGATCTCGAGCGGCCGAGAGCCCCGCTCGTAGAACTTGACCGGGTGGCTGATCGGGCGGGGCTCGCCGCGGAGCTCGCCCGAGTCCCGCAGCAACTCGACCAGGCGGCCATGGGCCTGCTTGACGGTCTTGCCGGCCAGCTCGGCGTACGCGCCCCGTCCTCGCTCGGTGGTGATCCACTCCGGGGTCGCAGCGGCGAACCGTCCGTCGCGACCGATGACGGCTCGAGTCGGGAGCTGGAGCTCGCGCCACCACGTGACGTCGGTGACGTCGCCGAACGTGCAGATCATGGCCACGCCTGTGCCCTTGTCGGGGTCGGCCAGCTCATGGGCGACCACGGGCACCTCGACGCCGAACAGGGGAGTCGTGGCGGTGCTGCCGAACAGCGGTTGATAGCGCGCATCGCTGGGGTGGGCTACCAGCGCCACGCAGGAGGGAACCAGCTCCGGGCGGGTGGTGTCGATGACGATGTCGCCGGCGACGTCGCCGCGACCGAATGCCAGTAGGTGGTAAGCGCCGGGCACGTCCCGGTCCTCCATCTCGGCCTGAGCGACGGCGGTGCGGTCGTCCACGTCCCAGAGGGTCGGCGCCTCCTGCTGGTAGGCCTCGCCCCTCGCCAGGTTGCGGAGGAAGGCGGCCTGGCTGGTGCGCCGGGAGCGCTCGTCGATGGTCGTGTAGTAGTGGCGCCAGTCCACCGAAAGTCCGAGGCGGCGCCAGACGGCCTCGAAGGCCTGTTCGTCGACCGCGGTGAGGCGCTCGCACAGCTCGACGAAGTTGCGCCGGCTGACCGGCAGGTGGGTGCGGTCCGGGATCTCGGGCGGCTCGAACTCCGCGTCGTAGGGGAGCGACGGGTCGCAGCGGACGCCGTAGTAGTTCTGCACTCGGCGCTCGGTGGGCAAGCCGTTGTCGTCCCAACCCATCGGGTAGAAGACGCTCTTGCCCCGCATCCGGTGGAACCGGGCCACCGTGTCGGTGTGGGTGAAGCTGAAGACGTGCCCGATGTGCAGTGACCCCGACACGGTGAGCGGCGGGGTGTCGATCGAGAAGACCTCGCCCCGCTCGGCGTCGCGATCGAACTGGTACGCCCCTTCGTCGGCCCAACGCTGGGCCCAGGTGGCGTCGATGCCGTCGAGGGTCGGCTTGTCGGGGACAGCGGGCATGGCGGTACGACGGTACCCGAGCGCGCCGGAGGCCCGGCCAGCAAATGGCCGGGCCTCCGTGGGGGAGGTGGCTAGAACGGCCGGACGGGAAGGACCTGGGCGGCGACGGTGAAGGATCCTCCGCTCAGGCTGCCGATGGCGTAGACGATGGTGTTGGTGCCGGGATCGAGCGTCAGCGGCGCGTCGTCGAGCACGGCCGTGGTGGTGCCGGCCGCCCGTACGTCCACCAGGTAGTCGGCGGCCGGGACGTCGGCCTTGGCCTGGCGGGGGTTGGCGAGGCCGGGGACGAGCGTGGCCGAGTTGTCGACCACGATGTCCACCGCCGGCGCCGCGGCGGTGTGGCGCACGGTCACCCGGGCGGTGCCGGGTGCCAGCGGGGACTGGTCGTTGGCGAACACGGTCACCCTGGGGCTGCCGTCGGCGCTCAGGTGGGCGACGACCGACTTGCTCTGGTTCTCCCGCAGGTAGAAGGTGCGGGCCAGGACCGGGGCGCTGTTGGCTGGCGCGTTCGCCGCCCGGATGGCGACGCTGTTCCTGCCCTTCTGGCCCGGCACGGTGGCGACGGTGGTGAAGGCCACGTCCTCGACGGGGCTGCCGCCGTTGACGTAGATGTCCACGAGCAGGTCGGGAACGCCGTGCACGAGGGTGATGGAGGCCAAGCCGTTGCTGCTGCCGTTGCCGTCATCGTCCTCGGGGTCGTCGGCGGCTGCCGGGCCCACGGCCAAAGCGGCCGCAGCGAGGGTGAACGCGGAGGCCAGGCCCAGGCGGGCGAGGAGTGTTCTCATTTGGGTCCTTTCGTTCGGGCGCCGGGAGAGACGCCGCAGGTGTCGTGACGTACCCATACGAAGCCGTCCCCACCCCTGGATGACGCGCCCGATCCCGTTCGTCCGGCGAATCGCCGGCGAATCGCCGGACGAGGGCTGCGTAACCTGCCTGGATGCTCCGCCTGTACGACACCGCCACCGGCGAGGTCCGCGAACTGGCGCTGCGCCAGCCCGGCCAGGTGGACATCTACCTCTGCGGCCCGACCGTGTACGGCCCGCCCCACCTCGGCCACGGTCGGGCCACCCTGGCTTACGACGTGCTCCGCCGCTACCTCGAGTGGTCAGGGCTGCGCGTCCGGCTGGTGTCCAACATCACCGACATCGACGACAAGATCATCTCCAGGGCCAACCGCGAGGGCCGGGATGCGGCCGACATCGCCACCCGCTGCGAAGCCGTGTGGTTCCGGGCCATGCGCGGCATCGGCGTCGATCCGCCGACCGACATCCCTCGCGCCACCGAGTACGTCGACGAGATGGTGGCGATGATCGGCCAGCTCATCGATCGCGGCTGCGCCTACGCCACCGACGACGGCGTCTACCTCGACGTCGCCGCGGTGGAGGACTACGGGCTCCTGGCCCACCAGTCGCTCGACCAGATGCTCTCCGGAGGCGGCGAGCGCACCGTCCACGGGGCCGACCACAAGCGCGCCCCTGCCGACTTCGCGCTCTGGAAGAAGGCCAAGCCCGGCGAGCCGAGCTGGCCCTCTCCCTGGGGCGACGGTCGGCCGGGGTGGCATACCGAGTGCGTGGTGATGGCTCTGGACCTGCTGGGCGAAGGCTTCGACCTCCACGCCGGCGGCCTGGACCTCAAGTTCCCCCACCACGAGAACGAGCGGGCCCAGGCGGTGGCGCTGGGTCGGCGCTTCGCCAACCACTGGATGCACCACGCGTTCGTGGTGGACGAGAGCGGCGAGAAGATGTCCAAGTCGCTCGACAACTACGAGAACCTCCTCGACCTGATCGACCAGGTCGACGGGCGGGCGTTCCGGATGGTCCTCCTCCAGGCGCACTACCGCTCGCCGGTCCAGGTCGGGCCGGAGCGCATCGAGTCCGCCACCCGCGCCCTCGGCCGCATCGACGCGCTCGCCCGCCGCGACCCCGATCTCCCTCACGCCGAACCGGACGCCGCCACGCTGGCCGCGTTCACGGCTCGGATGGAGGACGATCTCGATACGCCAGGTGCCATGGCCGTCGTGTTCGACGCCGTCTCGCGAGCGAACTCGCTCCTCGACGCCGGCGACCGCGACGCCGCCGCGCCGATCGTGGCCGCCGTCTGGTCGATGTGCGCCGCCGTGGGCCTCGTGCCGAAAGCGGAGGACGATGTGCCCGAGGACATCGCTCGCCAGGTCCAGGCGCTCGACGCCGCCCGGGCGGAACGCGACTTCGCCATGGCCGACATGCTGCGTGGCGCGCTGCAGTCCGAGGGATGGGTGGTGGAGACCACGAAGGACGGGACGAAGGTGCATCGGGGGCGGGAGACGCCGGACGCGCCGAGCCCCCGCTCCTGACGGACTTGCCCGGCCACCAGCTTCCCCATCACGCTTGATCGCCGTGCCCACCCGCCCGCCGACCCGCTACCCGCCCGGGTTCTGGGTCATCTGGACGACGGTCGCGCTCGACCTGGTCGGCTTCGGCATCATCGTGCCGATCCTGCCCCGCTACGCCGAGCGCTTCGGGGCCAGCGGCATCCAGGTCGGGCTGCTCGTGGCCTCGTTCTCCGCGGCCCAGTTCGTGTGCTCGCCCCTGCTCGGACGGCTTTCCGATCGGGTCGGGCGCAAGCCGGTCCTGCTCCTGTCGCTGTTCGGGACCGCCATCGGGAGCTTCGTCACCGCCGCGGCCGGTTCGCTCTGGGTGCTGTTCGCCGGCCGGATCATCGACGGGATGTCCGGGGCCAGCGTGGCCGTGGCCCAGGGCGCGGTCACCGACGTCGCCCCGGAGGCCGACCGCCCTCGCCTCCTCGGCGTGTTGAGCGCGGCGTTCGGGATCGGCTTCGTCATCGGGCCGGCCATCGGCGGGCTGGCGTCGCTCGGCGGGCCTCACCTGCCGTTCGTGGTGGCCGGAACCGTCGCCCTCATCAACGCCATGATCGCCATCCGCCGCCTTCCCGAAACGCGACGCCCCGCGGCCCCGGAGGCCCGCGCCCGTTCGGCGTCGCCCCTCACCCGACTCTGGACGCTGGCCCTCGTCGGATTCCTCGCCATCTGCGCCTTCAGCGGCTTCGAGACGACGTTCGCCCTGTTCGCCGATCGCCGCTTCGGGCTGACCGAGGGCCCCGTCGCCGTCGTGTTCTTGGCGGTGGGTCTCCTTCTGGTGGTGGTGCAGATCCGTCTCGTGGGCCCGGTGAGCGCGCGGCTCGGGCCGCTCGGCGCCCTACAGCTGGGCCTGACCTGCAACGCCATCGGGCTGGCGCTCCTCGCTGTGACCCGCAGCTGGCTCCTCCTCGTTCCGGCGCTGGCGCTCCTCACGGTGGGGCAGGGGATCGCGCTCCCGAACCTCACGGCTGCAGTGGCCAACCGCGCCCCCGACGAGCAGCGGGGTGAGGCGCTCGGCTTCCAGCAGCGCTGGCAGGCCATGGGTCGGATCGTCGGTCCGGTGATCGCGGGGGTGCTGTTCCAGCAGATCGGCGTGGGCGCCCCCTACGTGGCCGGAGCGGCGTTGGCCGCCGCCGCCGTGACGATGCTGGCCCGCGCCCCCGCGCTGCGCCGGGTAGCGTCGTCCGTCTGAGCGAGGGAACTCCTCGCCATCCGCCCATCCCTTCGACTGGGCGATGAGACTGCTCCATGGTGCTCCAGGCCCACCGCCCAGTACACGACCGGCGCTCCGGGGCTGCCGCGCACCCCATGGGCTACCAGCCGTCCCTCGACGGCATCCGCGCCATCGCCGTCCTCGCCGTGCTGCTGTACCACGCCGACCTGCTCTGGATCCCCGGCGGCTTCCTGGGCGTCGACGTGTTCTTCGTCGTGAGTGGCTACCTCATCACGTCGCTGCTCGTCGAGGAGCGCCGCGGGACGATGTCGACGGATCTCCGCCAGTTCTGGCTGCGGCGGGCCAAGCGCCTCCTGCCGGCGTTGTTCGCCATGTTGATCGTGACCTGCTGCTACGCCGCGGCGTTCGTGCCCGACGCCCTCTACCGCCTGCGTACCGACGTCGTGGCCGCGGCGACGTACTCGACGAACTGGTGGCTCATCGCCAGCAACCAGAGCTACTTCGAAGCGCTGGGCCGCCCGCCGCTGCTGCGCCACCTGTGGTCGTTGGCGGTGGAGGAGCAGTGGTACCTCCTGTGGCCGCTGGTGTTCGTGGTGATCATCAGCCTCGTGGGCGGGCGAACGCGGAGCCTCGCCCTTCCAGTCCTCCTCGTGGCGCTGGCTTCGACGGCGTGGCTGGCCATCGTGTTCGACCCCGGAGCCGACGCCTCTCGCGCCTACTTCGGCACCGACACCCGCGTCGCGGGCCTCCTCATCGGCGCGGCAGCCGCGATGGTGTGGACGCCCTGGCGGTGGCCGGACGCGGGACGCTGGCGCCTCCCCGGCCTCGACGCCGCGGGGTGGGCGGCACTGGTCCTGCTCGTGTTGGTGATGCTGCGTTGGGGGGAGGACTCGACGTTCCTCTACCGCGGCGGCTTCTTCCTCGTGTCGCTGTTGTCGATCGTGGTGGTCGCGGCGTCGGTGCACCCCGGAGCCGTGACGCTGCGCGCCGCGCTGTCGCTGTCGTTCCTGCGCTGGCTCGGATCACGCAGCTACGGCCTGTACCTGTGGCACTGGCCGGTGTTCATGGTCACCCGCCAGCAGGACTATCCGTGGATGGACGAGCGCACCCGGTTCCTGCTGCGCTTCGGCGTGACCCTGGCCCTGACCGAGTTGAGCTTCCGCCTGGTCGAGCGGCCCGTGCGGGACGGTTCCGCCATGCGTCGGATCAAGGCGTGGCGGGCCGATCACGAGCGGCGGGAGCGGGCTCGGGGCTGGCTCACGGTCGGGGCGGTGGCCGGAGTGCTGTCGGTGGCGGTGGTGGGGACCCGCGTGGCCACGGCGGACCACGTCGACATCACCACCGGCGGCGAGGAGCAGGTGTTCGAGCAGGCGGAGGCTCTGGCGC
>DASTFY010000073.1:0-6608 GCA_035719525.1 Acidimicrobiales bacterium | reverse complement strand
TCGGTGCCCCATCCGATGGCGGCCATGCTGGAGGGCGGCGAGATCGTGCTCCGCCGTGGCTACGGCGCGGGCACCCGAACCACGAGCGACTACTTCATGGCGGTGATGAGGGCCAACTTCCGGGTCGACGTGATGGCCGAACCGCAGCCCCTCGGCCAGCCGGGCGCGCTCGTACCCGCCGCCCTGGTCATCCGGGCCAAGAAGCTCGGCGTCTAGAGGTTTCGCTTCGCAATCGGCGGTGGCTCAGGCGGACTGGCCTTGGCGGTCGGCCCACCAGGCGTCGAGGCGGCGGCCGGCCACCTCCTCACCGAGCAAGCCCTCCTCGAGGCGCAGCTCGAGCAGGTAGGCCATGGCCTCGCCCACCACCGGGCCCGGCCGGAGGTCCAGCCGGGTCATCACCTGGTTGCCGTCCAGCTCGGGGCGGATGGCCGCCATCTCCTCCTTGGCCGCCAGCTCGGCGATACGGGCTTCCAGCTCGTCCATCCGCGTCGACAGCAGCGCGGCCTTACGCTCGTTGCGGGTGGTGCAGTCGCAGCGGGTGAGCACGTTGAGCTCGGCGAGGAGGTCCCCGGCGTCGCGTACGTAACGGCGCACGGCCGAATCCGTCCAGCCCATCTTGTACGTGTGGAACCGCAGGTGGAGGTCCACCAGCCGCGTGATGGCCTCGACGTCGGCGTTGGAGTAGCGCAGCGCCTGCAGCCGGTCGCGGGTCATGCGGGCGCCGACCACCTCGTGGTGGTGGAACGTCACGCCCTTGCCCGGGCGGTAGCCCCGGGTCTTGGGTTTGCCCACGTCGTGGAACAGAGCGGCCAGGCGGGTGATGCGGAAGTCGAAGGCGTCGGGCGCCGCCGGCGGGCGCACGTTCTCCACCACGGCGAAGGTGTGGCTCAACACGTCCTTGTGGCGGTGGATCGGGTCCTGCTCCAGGCGCATGGCCGGCAGCTCGGGCAGGAACTCCTCGGCCAGGCCTGTGTTGATCACGAACCAGAGCCCCGGTCCGGGCCAGTCGATCGTGATGAGCTTGTCCAGCTCGTCCCGAATGCGCTCGGCGGAGACGATGGACAGACGGTGGTGCATCGCCGTGACCGCGGCCACCAGCTCTGGCACCGGCTCCAGCCGAAAGCCGCCGAGGAACCGGGCCGCCCGGAGCATGCGAAGAGGATCGTCGCTGAAGCTCTCCTCAGGGCGCAGCGGCGTTCGCAGCACTCCGGCGGCCAGGTCGGTGGCCCCCCCGAAGGGGTCGACGAGCGCCGGGTCCTCCGTGGTCAGCTCCAACGCCATGGCGTTGACGGTGAAGTCGCGGCGCGAGAGATCGGCCTCGACCACGTCGGCGAACACGACGTCGGGCTTGCGCGAGTCAGGCGCATAGGCCTCGGCGCGGTGGGTCGTGAATTCGTAGGACCGTTCACCGTGGCGGGCGCCGATCGTGCCGAAGCGCTCGCCCTGGGTCCAGATGGCGTCGGCCCATCCAGCCAGGACGGCCTTGATCTGCTCGGGCCGGGCGTCGGTGGTGGCGTCGATGTCGCCCGCGGCGTCGCGCCCGACGAGCAGATCACGCACCGTCCCGCCCACGAGGTACAACCGGTGACCGGCGACCCGGAACCGCGCCGCGAGAGGGCTGAGGTCCTCGAGGATCGAGGTGAAGCGGTCGGGCACCACGACCCAGGAGGCTACGGCTTGGTGCTGCTCGGCCCCGGCCGATTCATCGAGCCCCTCAGGCCGGGAGGAGGTCTGCCCATTGCTCGGCCACGGCGTCGAGCACGCGCCGTCCCGGGCCGCCCACGCTCGGTTTCTCCGGCAGATGCTCGATGCCCATGAGCGCGGCCATTGCCGCGCCCGAGGAGTCGGCCAGCGCCTGGAGGTCGTAGCCGCCCTCGAGGACCACGAGGTGCCGGCCGGCGGGCGCCAGCTCCATCAGACGCTTGGTGATCAGCGCGTAGTCACCCGAGGTGAGGCCGAGGTCGGTGATCGGGTCGCGCCGGTGGGCATCGAAGCCGGCCGACATGATGAGCCACGTCGGCTCGAAGACCTCCACGAGCGGCGCCACGATCCGGTCGATGCCCTCGAGGAACACTTCGCCCGTGGCCCGCGGTGGCAGGGGAATGTTGAGATTGCAGCCAAAGCCGGCACCCTCGCCACGCTCCTCGATCCGGCCGGTACCGGGATAGAGCGGCCACTGGTGGAAGGACATGTAGAACACCGTCGGGTGCTCGTAGAAGATGTCCTGGGTGCCGTTGCCGTGATGCGCGTCGTAGTCGACGATCAGGACCCGCTCGCCCTGGTCGGCCAGCGCGGTGGCGGTGACGGCCACGTTGTTGACGAGGCAGAAGCCCATGGCCCGGTCCGGGGTGGCGTGGTGCCCGGGCGGGCGTACGGCGCAAAACGCCGCCGGCGCTTCCCCCGCGGCGAGGGCCTCGGCGGCCCGCAGCACCGCTCCCGCGCCAAGGAGGCTGGCGTCCCAGGACTCGGCGCACGTGCCGGTGTCCGGGTCGAGGTAGCCACCGCCTTCGACCTCCGAGATGTGGCGCAGCTGATCGAGGTACGCGGCGGGATGGACCCGTTCCAGCTCGTCTCGCGTCGCGTGCCGCGGCTCCAGCGGAATGAGGGCGTCGGCGACGGGGCTGCGGCGGGCGCCCTCCAGCACGGCCTCCAGACGTTGGGGCCGCTCCGGGTGGTTCGGCGACGCCACGTGATCGAGGAAACGGGGGTGCGTGGCGAGGAGGAGGCCCACGAGGCGAACGCTACCGTCATGGGGATGGTGCGCTTCTCCCGCCGTCTGCGCGTGCCCGATGTGGTGCTGCGGGCCGGTGGAGCCGCGGTGCGGGTCCGCCCGTGGCCGGCGGACGCGACCACCGCGCAGGTCGTGCCGGTGCCGGGTGCCCTGCTGCCATCGCCCCAGGAGGTCGCCCGGTGGCTGAGCGGGCTGTCCCGGCTGGGATACCACCGGGTGCGCACCGCGGCGCTCGGGACACAGGACCAGCAGCCGTACCGCGATGCCGGGCTGAACCCGCTGGAGGAGCTGGTGCTCCTTCGCCGTCCCTTCGACCTCCGCCCGGCCCGACCGCGCCGCGCCGTCCGTCGGGCTCGCCACGGCGACTGGGATGTACTCCCCGCCATCGACGCGGCGGCCTTCCGCGACGAGTGGCATCTCGACTACGACGCCATCGTCGACGCCTGCCGGGCCACGCCGCGGCACCGCCTGCGGGTGGCCGACGAGGGCGCCGGTCCGCTGGGCTATGTCGTCCACGGTCGCGCCGGGCCCGCCGGGTACGTCCAGCGCCTGGCCGTCCGCCCCGAGGCGTCAGGCCGCGGATGGGGCAGCGCACTGGTCCTGGACGGCCTGCGTTGGATGGCCCGCACCGGCTGCAAGGAAGCCCTCGTCAACACCCACGCCGAGAACGCCCGGGCGCTGGCGCTGTACGAGCGCCTCGGGTTCCGCCCGCTGCCCGACGGCCTGGTGGTGCTGGGGTCGCCGCTGGGGGACCGGCCGTGACGACCGGGCCTCCGCGGCATCGCGCCCGACCGCCCCGCCTCGGGCTGGCCGCGGTGTGCACCGGCCTGGTGGGCGCGGTGGTGGCGACGGTTCCGGCTGGCGCGCAGTCGCCGGCGGACACTGTCCTGCAGCTCGTCGGGCAGAAGCTGGTCCTCGCGCCCGAGGAGCCGCTGACCGCCACCTTGGCGGTGGGCGGGGCGATCCCCGAGGGGGCCGAACTGGCCGTCACGGTGTACAGCCGGCTGCGCCCCGAGCGTGACGGGCTCCACGCGGTGCTCGACGACGGCGCCGACCTCGGTGGCACCGTCGACTACCTGACGGTCCCGCTGGTCGATGTCCCACGCGATGCTGCTGGCCGCCTCAGCCTGACGGTGCCGACCGTGCGGCGGTCGTCGGCGGACAGCGACGACACCTTGCGCCTCAATGCGGCAGGGCTCTACCCCGTCACCTTCGATGTGCGGACCGAGCAGGACGATCCCGTGGCCTCGCTGCTCACCTTTCTGCAACGCACCGATGACGCGGCGGTCGTTGTCCCCATGTCGGTCGCTCTCGTGACGTCGGTCAGCAGCCCACCGGCGGGCCGGGCCGACGGGACCGTGACCGTCGACGAGCGCGCCCGTTCGGATCTGGCCAAGCTGGCCGAAGCCCTCGCCCACAACCTCACCGTCCCAGCGACGGTCAGCCTCCCCCCTGAGTTGCTCGACCGGCTCGCCACCAGTGCGACCCCTGAGGACCAGGAGCTCGTGCAGAACCTGGCGTCCGTGCTCGCGGGGCGTCAGGTGCTCTCCCGCCCCTACGTCACGCTGGATCCCTCCAGCAGTGCGCGCTCCAACCTCAGCAGCGACTACACCCGCCTGCTCTCGCAAGGGGAGGACACGCTGCGAGCGCTGCTTCCCGGCATCACGCCCGATCGCACCCTCTACCTGGCGCCGGGCGGCGTTGACGAGCAAGGTCTCCAGCTCCTGCGCAACCTGGGCACGCTCAACGTGGTGCTCCCCCCCGTGTCCGCCGACGGTCCCGGCGATCCCACCGACGCTGTCGACACCACCCATTCCCTCCAGCTCACGGTAAGCGACGGCTCGGTGGTGCGAGCGGAGGTGCCCGACTGGACCGTGGTGCAACGTATCGCCGCCGGCGGGGATCCCGTCCTCGCCGCGCACTACCTGGCCACGGAGCTGATCGCGCTCCAGGCCGAGCAGCCCGACCAACCCGGGCGGGGCGCCGTGGTCCTGCCGCCGCCCGGCTGGGCGATCGACCCCGTGTTCCTCGGAACGCTCGCCGACCTCCTGGGCCAGATCCCCCAGCTCCAGCCCGTCAACCTCAGCGCGCTCTTCGCGGCGACCGGCGCCGCCACGACCCCCGACGGCACCTCCCCCGTGACTGTCCCACCCCCCGGGCCTGTCGGGGCCGATCGCTCGGATTTGGCAGCAGTGGTGGCGCAGCGCCGGCTGCAGGTGGCGCAGGTGTCGTCGATGCTGCCCTCGTCCGATGCGATGCCCGGCGAGCTGCGCGAGGTGCTGGACCTGTCGTTGGCCGAGGACCTTCCCGCGGCTGAGCGCGACAGCTATCTGCGCACCGTCGACTCCCGTCTCGGTCAGGTGACCGGGAGCATCATCCCGATGGACCGGCGGCAGTTCACCATCACCAGCCGGCGAACGACGATCCCCATCTCGGTGCGCACGACGTGGCCGGAGCCGCTCATGGTGAAGGTGCGCTTGACCAGTCCCAAGCTGTCCTTCCCCGAGGGCGACCAGGTGATCACCGTGACGGAGTCCAGCCCGCCCTTCCGAGTGCCGGTGGAGGCCAAGTCGAACGGCACCTTCCAGGTGACGGCCACGTTGCTCACACCGCAAGGCGATGCACCGTTGGGCCCGCCGATCGCCATCACCGTCCGGTCGACGGCGCTGTCGGGCTTGGGCATCCTGGTCACCATCGCCGGCGCCCTCGCCCTCGCCGCATGGTGGTTCCAGCACCTTCGGTCCAAGCGCCGCAAGCGGCTCCACACCGCCGCCGCGGGGCGCCATCCGGCCTCGCCCGTGGAGCAGGATCACCTGCCGATCTGAGTGCGGGGTGCGCGTGCCGGTGCGGATCGTGACGGATTCGGCCTCCGACCTGTCCCAGGCGCTGGCCGACGAGCTCGGCATCCGCATCGTCCCGCTCACCGTGCGCCTCGGGTCCGACGACTTCCTGGACCGTGTCGGGCTGAGCCCGTCCGAGCTCTGGGCGCGCTGCTCGACCGCGTCCGGCCTCCCGGAGACCGCAGCTCCGGCGCCGGCCCAGTTCGAGCGGGCCTACCACGGCCTGGCGGACGCGGGCGCGAGGGAGGTCGTCGTCGTCACGGTGTCGAGCCTGCTGTCGGGGACCATGCAGAGCGCCGAGCTGGCGGCGCGTTCGTTGACTGGCTCCCTGCGCATCGCGGTCGTGGACTCCCGGTCGGCCACCACCGGACTGGGGATGATCGCCGTCGCCGCTGCCCGCCGCGCCAACGCGGGCGGATCGCTCGCCGACGTCGTCGCCCTGGTCCAGGACCTGGCGGGCCGCACGCAGGTGTGCGCGGCGCTGGAGAGCCTGGACCACGTCGGAGTACGGACCGGTGGGGCACGTGCCCGGCTGGCCTCCGCACTCTCGCTGAAGCCGATCGTCGAGCTCCGTGAAGGGCGCTTCGGGCCGGTCGGGTACCAGCGCAGCCGCTCGTCCTCGCTCCGTGCCCTCGTTCACCGGGTACAGGCGGCCGGGCCGATCGACGCGTTGGGCGTGTTCCACGCCGACAGCACCGACGTCGATCGACTGGTCACCTCGCTGGCGCTGCTCGCCCCCGCCCCGCTAATGGTGACCGACGTCGGTGCTGCCGCCTTCGCGCTCTGTGGGCGAGGTGCCGTCGGCGTCGCCTACCAGCGGCGGTCCGGGCCGAACGCCTGAGCGGGGTATGCCCGGCCTGGAAAGGCCCCCTCCATTAGGGTCACCATGCGGTGGCCACCACCGCTGCGCACCCCGCCGGGGCCGCCCAACCGATGCTCCTCGCCAAGCGGTACCGCCTCGACCGGCGGCTGGCACACGGCGGCATGAGCGAGGTGTGGGTGGCCACCGACACCATCCTCGACCGCCAGGTCGCGGT
>DASTFY010000072.1:0-20172 GCA_035719525.1 Acidimicrobiales bacterium | reverse complement strand
GTCGGACGTCAGCCACGAGCTCCGTTCCCCCATCACGGCGCTCTCCGCGGCCGTCGAGGTCCTGGACGGCCGCCGCGACGAGCTTCCCGAGCGCAGCCAGCAGGCCCTCGACGTGGTGGTCAACCAGGTCCGGCGCTTCGACCAGATGGTCCTCGATCTTCTCGAGCTGTCCCGGCTCGACGCGGGCGTGGACGACTCCCACCTGGAGCCCGTGGTCCTGGCCGAGACGGTGAAGCGGATCGCGACCCGCAACGGGTGCGAACAGGTGCCCTTCGATGCCAACCGCATCTCGGAGGTGCCGATCCTGCTCGACAAGCGGCGAGTGGAGCGCATCGTGGTGAACCTGCTCGACAACGCCAGGAACCACGCCGAGGGCCCGGCACGGGTCGCCCTGGAGGACGGCACCCGGGGCACCGTCCGATTGGTGGTGGAGGACTCGGGACCGGGCGTGCCCCCGGGCGAGCGGGACCGCGTGTTCGAGCGCTTCTACCGGGGCACGGAGGCTCGCCGGCGGGTCGGCACCGGCCTCGGCCTGGCGTTGGTCAGCGAACATGCCACGGCCATGGGCGGCCGGGCCTGGGTCGAGGATCGTCGCGGTGGCGGTGCCCGCTTCGTCGTGTCGTTGCCGGCGGTCCGAGCATGACCAGGCGGCGGCTCCCGATCGCGATGGCGGTGGCACTGGGCTGCCTCGCGGCGACGGGCGCTTGGGCCTGCGGGGTGGCGGCCGAGCCCGAGCCCCGTACCGTCGACCAAGGAGACATCCGCTTCGGTCTCTCCGAGACCTCGACCTCCACGACCACGACCACGACCACGACCGTGCCGGTGACGGTGGCGACGACGGCGCCACCGGCCAGCACCGTCCCGGTCGAGCTGGCCAAGATCTACCTGGTCAAGAACGGCCGGTTGATCGGCGTCGACCGTCCCGTGCAGCCCGGGGCCGACCTGTCGGGGATCATCCGGGACGTGCAGGACGGTCCGACGAGCTCCGAACGAGCCGCGGGGCTGCGCACCGCGGTGTCGGCCGACGCAGTCACCGTGCTCGGCATCGCCCAACAGGGCGGCACGGCCACCGTGGATGTGGCGCCGAGCTTCCTGGAGCTCCTGCCCTTCCCGACCGAGCAACAGCTGGCCGCCGGTCAACTCGTCATGACCCTCACCGACCGGGGCCCTGGCATCGGCCGCGTGCGCTTCACGGTCGGCGGCAACGCCGTCGCCGTTCCGCGTGGGGACGGCTCGGCGCCCCAGCAACCCGACCTCTCGGTCTCCCGCGACGACTACCTCGGGCTGGTCGAACAGCCCATCTGACCCACCAGGCGCGCCCCGGACGGGACGCGGTCAGCCGGCGAGGGCGAGGACGGGAAGGTCGTTGCGAGCCAGCAGCTCCGCGGCGTCGGAGGTGTAGCCCGTGATGCGGTCGGTGCGGATCTCCAGGAGCGGCGTCGGACGGGCCAGCTGCACGGATTCGACCGCCTCGAGCAGGGTCAGCGCGCCTTGGCGATCCACGCACCCGATCGGCTCCAGGGTGATGGCGTCACCGGCTCCACTGATCTCCAGCACGAAATCCGACATCGATCGCCTCCTCGCGCCCGGGGACTGGCAGCATTCCCCACGAGTGCGCGCCTCAGCCGACGCCAATGTTGCGGTTCCATGACGGTTTTCGTTTCGCCTGGAACAATCCCGGCTCAGTAGCCCAAACGGGTGATGCGATCGGGGCGGCGCTGCCAGTCCTTGTCCACGGTGACGTGCAGGTCCAGGAAGGCACCCTCGGGGAGCTGCGAGCGGACCGCCGTCCCCACCGCCTTCAGCACCGCCCCGCCCTTGCCGATGACCATGCCCTTCTGGCTCTCCCGCTCGACCACGATCTCCACCCGGATGCGGGGCCACTCCCACTCGGTCACGCGGGCGGCGATCGAGTAGGGCAACTCGTCGTGGGTGGCGGCGAGGAGTTGCTCCCGCACCAGCTCGGCCACCCAGAACGCCTCGGGCACGTCGGTGGCCATGTCGTCGGGAAACCACTGCGGGCCCTCGGGCAGCCGGGCGAGGAGGTGACTGAGCAGCTCACCGACGCCCTCCCCGGTCACCGCGGACACCGGGAAATAGGCCGAGGCGTCGAGGACCGCGGCAGCGGCCAGCTGGCCGACCACCTGGTCCCGCGAGGCACGATCGATCTTGTTGACGACGACCACGGTCCGTTCGGGCACCAGGCGGTCGGCCACGAAGCGGTCACCGCGGCCGAACGGCGCGGTGGCGTCGAGCACGAGGCAGACCACGTCGATGTCGGCCAGCGCCCCGCCGGCCGTGGCGTTGAGCCGCTCGCCCAGCGCGGTGACCGGCTTGTGGATGCCGGGGGTGTCGACGAACACCAGCTGCACGCCGGGCCGGTTGACCACCGCTCGCACCTGCGTCCGGGTGGTCTGAGGCTTGTCGGAGACGATGCTCGCCTTGTGCCCGACGAGGGTGTTGAGCAGTGTCGACTTGCCCACATTGGGCCGGCCGGCGAGGGTGACGAAGCCCGACCGCACGAGTGGTCAGCCGGTGGCGGAGGCGGGCCCGTCGTCGAGCCTCTCCGCCCTCCCGCCCGGCTCCACCGACACCCGGACCCGGCGGATGCGCCGGCCGTCGAGCTGCTCGGCCGCGAACCGCCACCCGTTCGACTCCACCGACTCGCCCTTCACCGGCACGTGCCCGAGGGTTCCGAACACGTAGCCGGCCACCGTCTCCCAGTCCTCGTCGGGCAACTTGATCTCGAGCAGCTCGTTCAGGTCGCCGATGCTCATCCCCCCGTCGACGAGGTACGAGCCGTCCGGCAGATGGACGAACTCGCGGTCCTCCCGATCGAACTCGTCGACGATCTCACCGACCAGCTCCTCCAGGCAGTCCTCCAGCGTGACCATGCCGGCGATGTCCCCGTACTCGTCGACCACGATCGCCAGGTGGAACTTCCCGGCCTGCATCTCGCGCATCAGGCGGCTGAGCGGCTTGTTCTCCGGGATGAACCGCGCCGGGCGGACCACCGTGGCGGCCGGCTCGGCTCCCCGTCCCTCCCGCTCCGCCCCCATGAGGTCCTTGGTGTGCGCCAGCCCGACGATCTCGTCGTCGCCCTCGCCCAGCACCGGCAGCCGGCTGTACCCGTGTTCGATGGCGATGTCGAGCGCACCGGTGATCGTGGCGTCGTGGGGTATGGCGACCATGTCGGGGCGCGGCACCATGACCTCGCGCGCGACGGTGTCGCCGAACTCGATGATGGATTCGATCAACTCGCGCTCCTCGCGCTCGATGACCTCGTCGTCGGCCGCCGCTTCGACGATCCCGAGCAGCTCCTGCTCCGACACGAACGGGCCCTGCTTCAAGCCCTTGCCCGGCAAGAGCACGTTGGTGAGCCCGATCAGGCCCTTCGAGATGAGCTGCAGCGGCGGGAAACTGACCAGCACCGACGTGGCCGGCGTGCTGAGGAGGGCCGCCCGTTCGGGGTGGATCACCGCATAGGTCTTCGGAACCGCTTCGGCCAGCACGAAGAACACGACCACATTGAGCACGAAGGCCACGATCACCCCGGGAGTGCCGAAGAGGTTGTCGGCGACGATGGAGGTGAGGAAGGCCTGACCGGTCTGGCAGATGGTGACCGTCACCAGGAGCGCGTTGAGGAATCGCTCCGGGTGGCTGGCCAACCGGGCCAGGGAGCGAGCCGAGCGCGAGCCGGACGACTCGGCCATGGCCTGCGCCTTGACCTTGCTGATCCGGTTGAGCGCCGTTTCGGCCATGGCGAGGAAGCCGAGGACGAGGAGCAGCAGGACGATGGCGACGAGCATCCAGACGTCGGTACTGGTCAGCGCCACCGCGATCATCCGGGCTGATCCTGCCGGAAGCCGGCGGGCGCCGGCCCGTTCCAGTGCAGCTCCTGGAGCAGCTCCATCTCGCGCGCTCGCATCCGGGCGTGCTCCGCCGGCTCGACATGGTCGTGGCCGAGCACGTGGAGCAGGCCGTGCACGACGAGGAGGGCGAGCTCGTCGTCCACGGTCCCGGCATGCGTGTCGGCCTGCCGGGCCGCCACACCCGGACACACCACCACGTCGCCCAGGAGCAGGGGGAGATCGCCCGGGTCGGGTGGCGGACGATCGGGGCCACGCCGGTGGGGCCCGGCCCCATCGTCGACCTCGACCAGCTCGCCGTCGATGGGGAAGGCGAGGACGTCGGTCGGCCCCGCGTGGCCCAGGAACTCCTCGTTCAGGATGGCGATGTCGTCCTCGCCCACGAACAACAGGCTGAGCTCGGCATGGCCCCTCACGCCCTCGGCCACGAGGACACCTTCGGCCAGGCGCGCCCAGCGAGCCGTGTCCACGGGCACCGCGGCCTGCTCGTCGGCCACGAAGACCTCGAGGTCGCCATCGCCGCCCACGCGCGAGCGCCGGCCGAGATCAGGGCGGGAGGTCTCATCGGCCATCGTCATCGACCATCGGGATCACCCGTGGTCGTCGCCGGCCTTCTCGTAGGCGGCCACGATGTCGGCCACGATCTTGTGGCGCACGACGTCGGCATGCGTGAGATGCACGAACGCCAGTCCGTCGATGCCGGTCATGATCCGCTCCAGCCCGATGAGGCCACTGCGCCCGCCCTGGACGTCCACCTGGGTCACATCGCCCGTGACCACAACCTTCGATCCGAACCCGATCCGGGTCAAGAACATCTTCATCTGCTCGGGCGAGGTGTTCTGCGCCTCGTCGAGGATGATGAAGCTGTTGTTGAGCGTCCGCCCCCGCATGAAGGCCAACGGCGCCACCTCGACGGTCTGGCGCTCCAGCAGCCGCTGCGCTCCCTCCGGTTCCAGCATGTCGTACAGCGCGTCGTAGAGCGGGCGCAGATAGGGGTCGACCTTGGCCATCAGGTCGCCAGGGAGAAAGCCCAGCCGCTCCCCCGCCTCGACCGCCGGCCGGGTGAGGATGATGCGCTGCACGTCCTTGGCCTGGAGCGCCTGCACCGCGGTGGCCACCGCCAACCAGCTCGTGCCGGTGCCGGCGGGGCCGATGCCGAAGGTGATGACGTTGGAGCAGATGGCGTCGATGTAGCGCTTCTGCCCGGCCGTCTTGGGGCGCACCGTGCGCCCCTTGGCGTTGCGGAGCACCTCATGGGCGAGCACCTCGCTCGGCCGCTCCGAGGAGCGGACCATGTCGATCGAGCGGCTGACGTTCGCCACGTCGAGCGGTTGGCCCCGCTGGAGCAGCACCACGAGCTCCTCGAACAGGCGCCCGACCTGCTCGGCCTCCTCGCCCTGCACTGCGATCTCGGTGCCGCGCACGAAGATGTCGGTCTCCGGAAACGACCCTTCGATCAGGCGGAGGTGTTCGTCCCGGTGCCCGAGCAGGCCGGCCATGAGGTGGTTCCCGGGAACGCTGACGTTGACCTGGGTGACACTCACGCTGGGGCTTGCCACCTCACGAGGCTCGGCACGCGGGCCACGCTACCGGACCTGCTCAAGGGGCCGGTGATGTAGGTGTCGTCGCGCCGGTGCGTACATCCACGGCCTCAGGTCCTATGCTGTCTCGAATGTCTACGGCGGCCCCCGGTCCTCTCCAGCTACGGACCGCGGGATGACCGCCACCGCGACCGCCGTCGAAGCGGCCGCGGGCGCCGCCGAAACCACCGTCCCAAAGGGACTCTCGTGGGGCACCATCGCCGGCTTGGGCATCATCCACCTCGGCGCGGTGATCGGGCTGGTCTATCTCGTGCTTCGTCCCTCGGTGGCCACCGTCGCCCTCGCCATCGGGCTGTACGTCCTCGGCGGCCTGTCGATCACGGCCGGCTACCACCGCCTGTTCGCCCATCGCACCTATCGCGCCTCGGCGCCGGTGCGCTGGTTCTTCCTCGTGTTCGGCGCCTCGACGTTCCAGAACTCCGCGCTGTCGTGGAGCGCGGACCACCGTGCTCACCACGCCGACACCGACGGCCCCGGCGACCCGCACGCCATCACCAAGGGCGTCTGGTGGGCCCACATGGGGTGGTTGTTCTACCGGCGGGAGAGCTCGGCCGACGTGAGCCGGCTCACCGACCTCTACGCCCTGCGCAGCCTGCGGCTGCAGGACCGCTACTACGCCCTGCTGGCCATCGGCGTCGGACTCGCCCTTCCCGCCGCCGTCGCCTCGCTTTGGGGCGACGCCTGGGGTGGGCTGCTCGTCGCCGGCGTCCTGCGGGGGGCCGTCCTTCTTCAAGCCACGTTCTGCGTCAACTCCCTCGCCCACCTGCTCGGCAACCGGCGCTACGACACGCAGGTGTCCGCCCGGGACAGCCTCGTCACGGCGCTCATCACCTTCGGTGAGGGCTACCACAGCTATCACCACCGCTTCCCGTTCGACTATCGCAACGGGATCGGGCGCTGGCAGTACGACCCCAGCAAGTGGCTGATCTGGTCGCTCGCCCGGCTGCACCTCGTCACCAGGGTGCGGACCGCGTCGAGACCGACCGTGGACCGCGCGCTGGCCATGGCGCGAGCTTCCTGAGCTGGCGTCACGCCGGAAGTTGGCCGATGCGGATGCGCGACCGGAGGCCGGACACCCGCAGCGGCACGTCGTGCTGAAGAAACCCGATCAGATCGGGCGGACGTTGGTGGCCTGTGGGCCCTTGCGGCCCGGCCCCTCCTCGAACTCGACCTTCTGACCCTCGGCCAGCCCGCGGGGGCCAGCGTCGACGATCGCTGAGATGTGGACGAAGAGGTCGTTGCCGCCGCCATCGGGTGCGATGAACCCGTAGCCCTTATCAGCGTTGAACCACTTCACGGTGCCGACTGCCATTGTGTTGACTACTTTCTTTCTTTCCCGCGCAACGGATGCACCGCGTACTCGGCGAGTACTCCAGATGATTGGGGAGTGCAGAGGGCGGTCTGCGAGGGACGACCACCGAGGCGGAAGGCTAGCAGCGATGACCGGGCAGACCGCGATGGCCGCCACGATCGAGTTCTACTTCTGACGTCCTCAGACGACGGGCATGGCCGAGGTGCCGGTGCTGACAGTCGGCGCGGCGTCGCCCAGGTCGGTCGGCGTCGGTGATACCCCGGTCGCCGTGACGACAGGCTGCTCGGACCGGACGGTGACGGTCGTCCGGATGTCGCGGTCCTGATCCGGCCGGCGCTCCTTGATCTCGTTCCACATCTCGCTCGCCTTGCCGGAACCGATCAGGTATCCGATCCCGGCTCCGACGAGCAATCCGAGCTTGAGCTTCATGATCTCTCCTTGGTCCAGAGGGTCCGCCGCCAGTGGTACCCGGCGCGGCGCCACGTGAACCGCGCGATCGGCACTCAGCGGTCCCGACGGAGGACGTAGTTGGCGATGAACGAGACCGCACTCAGGATCACCGCCGCCCATACCCAGGTCCAGAAGCCGTCAATCTCCAGGTTGTCGACGATCATCACGGTGATGGCCAGAACACCGAGGTTGATGGCCAGGATGGACAGACCCAGCGTCAGCAGCGCCAGCGGCGCGGTGACGAACTTCAGGATCCGGCCGGCCGTGGCGTTGATGACCATGTACACGAGGGCCGACCAGAAGATGCCTCCTGCGCTGGTCCGATGCACTCCCGGGAGGATCGCCACCATGACCACGAATCCCAATGCCAGGGCGACCAGGCGCGCGGCCATGTTCTTCAGCATCGAGACCGTCCCTCCCCCGGCGAGGCGCGCATCGTAGGCGTTGGCCGTCTCGGTCCGCCCGCTTCGGGCGGGGCATTACGCTCACCACCACGTCAACGTGGGGAGGGTGCGACCATGGGGATGACTAGAGCCGTGCTGGTCGGGTCCGCGCTTGTCGGGACCGTGCTCAGTCAGGCGGCACCGAGCGCGGCGTACCGGGCGACGCCGAACACTCGGCTGGCCAGCCGAGCGGCGGCACCGCTGCCGGCCATCGAGGAGTTCGATCCGGCCCTGTTCACGGCGCCGACGTCCATCACGAACCAGTGGACGCCGCTGACGCCAGGCACGCAGCTGGTCTTCGACGGCCAGGTGCTGGAGAACGGGGTGGCGGTCCCCCACCGCGTCATCCTCGTGGTGACGGACCTGACGAAGGAGATCGACGGCGTGCCGGCAGTAGTGGTCTGGGATCGGGACTTCACCAACGGGCAGCTCCTGGAGGAGGAATTGGCCTTCGAGGCGCAGGACGCCGCCGGCAACGTGTGGAACCTGGGCGAGTACCCCGAGGAGTACGAGAACGGTGAGTTCGTCGGGGCGCCGAGCACGTGGCTGGCCGGGCAGGCCAACGCGCGCGCCGGGCTGCTGATGCGGGCCGACCCGCAGGTCGGGACCGACAGCTACGTCCAGGGATACGCGCCCGACATCGAGTTCTTCGACGAGGCCGAGGTGTCGCAGCTCGGCCAGCGGACGTGCGTGCCGGCGGGCTGCTACGAAGGTGTGCTCGTCATCGACGAGTGGAGCCCGCTGGACGCCGCTTCCGGGCATCAGCTCAAGCACTACGCCAGCGGCGTGGGCAACGTGCTGATCACTCCCGCCGGGGGCGATGCTCGGGAGACCCTCGCCTTGACCCAGATCAGCCAGCTCAGCGGGGAGGAGCTGGCCCAGGCCCGCGACGCGGCGGTCGCTCTCGACCGCCGGGCCTACGAGGAGGCGCCCGACGTCTACGGCGACACCCCGCGCGTCCGGGGCCCGGGCGTGCCCACGGCCCTGTAGCGCTCGCCGCCGCGCCCCCCCGGCCTCAGGCGTTCTGGTCGTAGGCCAGGCGGATCAGACCCTCGAGCTCGCCGTCGACCTGGTCGACCGAGGTCAGCGGCACGCGATGGGTGGCCTGGCCGATGGATGTGGTGCGCTGGCACCGGTCGCCGGCGGGCGGATCGGTGAAGCGGAGCCCGAGGTCGACCCGGGTCCTGGTCGAGGGGGCCACGACGGCGAATTGGCGCCCCCGGACGAAGGATGTGTACGTCGAGCGGCCCTCGACGTCGATGTCGTCACCCAAGGCGAGGATCACCTCGGCCAGCCGGTCGTAGATCGGGCGGAGGTGGGCCTTCGGTCCGGTGTACTGACCGTCGATGTACTGCTGCACGGTCGGTCGCTCCCAGCCCGCGGCCCGCGCCACGGCATCCGCGATGGCCCACTGCGAGTTCTGGGGCACCCCGTGCTCCGTCTTCAGCCAGCGCCGCACGGCGAGCTGGTCGAGCGAATCGAGGCCCGAGGCCTCGACGACCGCCACCCATTCCTCCAGCGTGCGCCCGGTCCGCTCCCGCATGCCGGTCGCCACGGCGTCCATCATCTCGTCCGGTCTTCGCACCCGCGGGAGCCTAGGACGGGTGGCGGAGCGGAGGGACCAACGCCAGGTGCTGGATGCTGCGGGGCGCGTCGGTGCGCTGCACCACGCCGACTTCGTCGACCGCGACGTCGAGCCGTTCCCACTCCGCCCCGCCGGGGAAGGTGACCTGCAGCGAGTGGGGCGCGGCGCGACGCCCGGAGCGGGTGAGGACCTCCGGCTGTGACCAGCGCACGGCCGTGGTCGGGTCGCGCCCTCGGCAGAACAGCTCACTCCACATCACGAAGTCGCCCAGCCGATCACCGCCCGCGAACAGCTCGCGGATGGTGACACCCGAGCCGGTGACCAAGTCGGTCACGGTGGCCGCCCAGCCCCGCGGACCGGGGTGGATGGTGAACCGGTAGGGCACACCGGCGCGCCAGTGGAACGTCCGGGTGTTGCGGTCGCCGGGGATGCCGGGCAGGGGCGAGTCGGTGCCGTCGAGCACCGACCCGACATCGGCCGCCCGCGCGTAGCCGCCCCAGTTCACGGCCCTCGTGCCGGGATGGCGGGCGTTCCACTGGAGGCCGGTGTGCGCGGCGCCGTGGCGGACGCCGAGGTCGTCGAGGAACGAGGCCTGGAGCGCCCAGAAGTACAGGGCGTCGACGGTCGGCTCCTGCAGCACCTCGAGCACCACCGAGCACGACACGATGGGCTCGTCCACCGCTGGACCCTTCCACCACAGGTGGAACCCACCACCCGTTGCCGACGCCATGCGGATGTGTCCTAACACGGTGGCAGGGCGCCGGTAGCGTTCGGGTGCGGTGACGTCCGCCGGCTTCACGCTCTTCGACACCGCCATCGGCCGCTGCGGCATCGCCTGGAACGGGCGGGGCATCACCGCCGTGCAGCTCCCGGAGCGCAGCGACGAGCGGACCCGGGGCAGGATGACCCGGCGGGCGCCCGGAGCGGTCGAGGCCGTGCCGCCGGCTCCCGTCGCCGAGGTCATCGAGGGTCTCGTTCGCCTGCTCGACACCGGTCGGGGCGACCTGTCGGCCGTGGCCCTCGACCTGGACGGACTGCCGGCCTTCGACCGGGACGTGTACGCCGTCGCGCGCACGATCCCCGCCGGCGCGACGCTGTCGTACGGCACCGTCGCCGAGCGCGCGGGCGCTCCCGGTGAGGCGAGAGAGGTCGGCCAGGCGCTCGGGCGCAACCCGTTCCCGCTCGTGGTCCCCTGCCACCGGGTGGTGAACAGCGACGGCCAGCTCGGCGGGTTCTCGGCCAACGGCGGCACGGCGACCAAGCGCGCGCTGCTGGCGATCGAAGGCGCCGCCGTCGCCCCACCGACGCTGTTCTGAACCGCCTCGCGGGCGGTACGGTGCGCGTGCGTGGCCGCCGCGACGAAGCCCCTGGCGCTTGACCGCCGCAGCGTCGCCTGGGGGCTGATCGGCGTGGCCGTCACCCTGGCCATCGCCTTCGTGGGAAGCGACGGGCTGCTCTGGTTCGACGCCGCGCTGATCGGCTACTTCTTCGGCGTCCTCTTCCTGGTGTTCGGGGTCCTCTATCGCTACTCGGTCTGGCTCCGGCGGCCACCTACGGCCATGCTCAACCGGCGGGGCTGGGACGCGTTCCGCCAGCGCAAGGCGGCCAATGCGGCCGCGCTGCCGGGCCTCGTGGGGAGCCACCTGCTGGCGCAGGGCTTCATCCGCCGCCGCTCGCGGGCCCGCTGGCTCGCCCACCAGCTGGTGTTCTGGGGCTGCATCCTGGCCGCGCTCGTCACGTTCCCGCTCACGCTCGGCCTGCTGCACTTCGAGAGCGTCGGTCAGCAGGGCGACCGCTACGAGGTCTACATCTCGCGCATCGGCACCGTCGACTTCGACGCCGAGAGCGCGGTCGGTTGGCTGTTCTTCCACGCCCTCGACATCGCCGCCGTGCTCGTCCTGGCCGGCGTGTTCATCTTCCTCCGCCGCCGCCTGCGGGACCCCGGCGCGCTGGCCGTCGAGCGCAGCGGCGACTTCCTGGCCTTGGCCGGCCTGTTCGCGGTATCGGTCACGGGCTTGTTCCTCACGGTCTCCAGCCTGTGGCTCGAGGGCCGGTTCTACTCCGCCCTCAACACGCTGCACGCGCTGACCGTCATCCTCGGGCTCATGTACATCCCCTTCGGGAAGCTCTTCCACATCTTCCAGCGCCCGGGCAACCTGGGCGTCGCCTACTACAAGCGAGCCAACGAGGACGGCCCCCCGGCTCTCTGCCGGCGGTGCGGGGAGGGCTTCGCCAGCGCGCAGCAGATGGCCGATCTGAAGGCGGTGCTCCCGCAGGTCGGCTTCGACTACGACGAGGCCACGGGTGGCGGCAGCTACCAGGACACCTGCCCCCGCTGCCGCCGGGCCCAGGTCACCCTGGCGCAGTCGGCGCGAGTGGGGGGCTTCGGCTGATGGCCCGCCCGCCGGTCACCGAGCAGGAGCTGATCGCCCGCTACGGCCCCCACCTCAACCGGGCCCCGCCCGGCGGCTGGGACGCCGGCATCGAGGTCGATCGCGTCGTCAACACCCACTGCTGCTTCTGCGGCCAGCAGTGCGGCATCAAGCTCAAGGTCCACGACAACGCCGTGGTCGGCTTCGAGCCCTGGTACGACTTCCCGTTCAACGAGGGCAAGCTGTGCCCCAAAGGCGTCAAGCGCTACCTGCAGGGCAGCCATCCCGACCGTCTGCTCCATCCCCTGGAGCGCGACCCGGACTCGCCGGGTGGGTTCCGTCGCGTCCCGTGGGACCATGCGCTCGACCGGGTGGTGGCCGAGATCCGCCGCATCCAGGGGACATACGGGGACGACGCGTTCGCCATGCTCTCGGGGGTCTCGCTGAGCAACGAGAAGAGCTACCTCATCGGCAAGTTCGCCCGGCTGGCCCTGCACACGGCCAACCTCGACTACAACGGCCGGTTCTGCATGGTGTCGGCCGGTGCGGCCAACAAGAAGGCGCTCGGGATCGACCGCAACGCCAACCCGTGGAGCGACATCCCGCTGTCCGACGTGGTCTGGGTGGCCGGCAGCAACGTGGCCGAGACCTTCCCCATCACCACCAGCTACATCTGGCGGGCCCGCGATCGGGGGGCGCGCCTGATCGTGCAGGACCCGCGGGTCGTCCCGCTGGCCCGCACCGCCGACCTCTTCCTGCCCGTACGGCCCGGCTCCGACTCGGCGCTGTTCGGCGCCGTCCTGCACACGCTGATCCGCCGGGACTGGCTCGACCACGGCTTCAACGAGGCCCACACCGTCGGCTTCGAAGAGGCGACGGCCGCCGTGGCCGACATGACACCTCAGTGGGCCGCGGGCGTGACCGGGGTGCCCGCCGCCCGCATCGAGGAGGCGGCGGAATGGTGGGGTACCTCGGCCACGGGGATGCTGCTCCACGCCCGCGGCATCGAGCAGCAGAGCAAGGGCACCGAGAACGTGCTGGGCGCCATCAACCTCGGCCTCGCCACCGGCAAATACGGCAAGCCGGGGTGCGGCGTCACCACCATCACCGGACAGGGCAACGGGCAGGGAGGGCGCGAGCACGGCCACAAGTGCGACCAGCTCCCCGGCAACCGGGACATCACCAATCCGGAGCACCGTGCCCACACCGCCGCCGTGTGGGGCTGCGACGAGTCCGAGATCCCGGGGAAGGGCATCACGGCCCAGGAGATCATCGAGGCCATCCACGCCGGCGAGATCAAGGGCCTGCTGTCGATCTGCTTCAACCCGTCTGTGTCCGCCCCCGATGCCGGCTTCACCGCCGAAGCCCTCGATCGGTTGGAGTTCTACGCCGTCATCGACTTCTTCCTGTCGGAGAGCGCGCACCATGCCGACGTCGTGTTGCCCGGCTCGCTGCACGAGGAGGACGAGGGGACCTCGACCAGCGGGGAGGGCCGCATCATCAAGCTCAACCCGGCCGCCCCTCCGCCCGGGGAGGCCCGGCTCGACTGGAAGATCCTGCTCGACGTCGCCGAGCGGCTCGGGCGCGGGCAGTACTTCCGCTACCAGAGCACCGAGGAGATCTTCGAGGAGCTGCGGCTGGCCTCGGCCGGCGGCACGGCGGACTACCGGGGCGCGACTTGGCAGCGAATCGAGGACGAGATGGGGCTGTTCTGGCCCATCCCCGAAGTCGGTCACCCGGGCACGCCGCGGCTGTTCGAGGGCGGCCGCTTCTACCATCCCGACGGCAAGGCCCGGTTCCACGCGGTGCCGTTCCGGGAGTCGGCCGAGGTGGTCGACGGCGAGTACCCGGTCTGGCTCACGACCGGCAGAGTCGTCAGCCAGTACCTGTCCGGCACCCAGACCCGGCGCATCGGCGCTCTCGTCGACCAGTACCCCGAGCCGCTGTGCGAACTGCACCCGCGTCTGGCCGAGCAGCTCGGCGTGTCCGAGGGTGACCGCGTCACCGTGACCTCGCGCCGGGGATCGATGACGCTGCCCGCGCACGTCGTGGCCACGATCCGACCGGACACCGTCTTCATCCCCTACCACTGGCCCGGGGCGAAGGCGGCCAACCGGCTGACCAACCGCGCCCTCGACCCGATCTCGAAGATGCCGGAGTTCAAGGTGGCTGCGGTTCGGGTGGAGCGGGCAGGGGGCCACACCGAGACCACCGACGCCCGTGACCTCGCCCTCCACGAGGGCCCGACGTGAAGTACGGCATCGACGATGCACCGGTGTTCGTCATCGACCAGAGCCGCTGCATCGGCTGTGAGGCGTGCGTGCAGGCGTGTATGGAGTGCGGCACGCATCGAGGGCAGTCGCTCATCCACCTCGAACGGATCGAGCGGGCCGTCACCACTCAGACCGCGCCAATGGTGTGCATGCACTGCGAGGACCCCACCTGCGCCGAGGTGTGCCCCGCCGACGCCATCAAACAGACCGAGAACGGCATCGTCCAGTCGGCGCTCAAGCCCCGTTGCATCGGGTGCTCGAACTGCGTGCTGGCCTGCCCCTTCGGCGTGCCGAAGTACATGGCCGACTTCGACCAGATGATGAAGTGCGACATGTGCACCGACCGGACGGCCGAGGGCAACCCGCCGATGTGCGCCTCCGTCTGCCCGAGCGAGGCGCTGTGGTACGGCACCATCGAGGAGTTCCAGCAGACCCGGAGCGGCTCGCTGCTGCGGGACTTCGCGTTCGGCCGCCAAGAGGTGCGCACCAAGGTCTACACCGTCGTCGATGACGTGGCCGCCGGGCCGATCGACGTGCTCGGCGGAGCGGCGACCAGTTGGCTCGACGACCCCTTCGGCCTCGAGGAAGCCCCGATACCACGGTGAGCGACGAGCGCCGGTCCGTGAACGTGCCGATCTGGCGGCGTGACTTCCCGTACGAGACGGCCGGGGAGGAGGAGGTGACCCGGCGCGAGTTCGCCCGCTACCTGGTGTTGGGCGCCGGTGCGATGGCCGTCGGCACCGTCGGGCTGGCGGCGTGGACCCAGCTGCGCTCGATCAACACCGGCAGCCCGGAGCGCATCGTGGCCCTCGACGAGGTCGCCGTGGGCGACACCTACCTGTTCCGGTACCCGACCGACGCCGACCCCGCCGTGCTGCTCCGGGTGGGCCCCAGCGCAGTGGTCGCCTTCAGCCAGAAGTGCACGCACCTGGGCTGCGTCGTCTACTGGCAGGCCGAGGAGGATCGCTGGCACTGCCCCTGCCACGAGGGCAACTTCACCAAGCTCAGCGGCGCGGTGCTGTCCGGCCCGCCGACTCGGCCGCTCGGCCGCATCGAGGTCGAGGTGCGTGACGACGGTGCCGTCTGGGCGCTCGGGAGGCCGGAATGAGGGTGGCCGAGCGGGGCCGCCGCACGTCCTCGGCGGTGCTGGTGTACGTCCTCGTGCTCGTGTCCCTGCAGGTCTTCCTCGTGACGGTGGCGGCCGAGGCCTTCCTGGCCGACGAGGAGCACATCGCCTGGGCGACGGCCGGTGTGTCCGTGGTGCTGGCGGCAGCGGCGGCGCTGTTCCTGCGCGCCCTGCGGCCCTGACGCGTGGTGGGTCCGATGGTCGCCTCGCCGCCGGGCTCCCGCACATCCCCGATCGCCACGCTGTTCCCGGGCTATTTCGCCATGGTGATGGCGACAGGGATCGTCGCCGTCGGCAGCTCCCAGCAGGACCTGGACTGGCTGGCGCAGGGCCTGTACGTCATCGCCGCGGCCGCCTACGCGGTGCTGGCGGTCCTGCTGGCGCTGCGGGTCGTGCGGTTCTGGCCCGCCTTCACCGCCGACCTGACCAACCACGCGAAGGGCTTCGCGTTCCTCACGACGGTGGCGGGCACCAACGTGCTCGGCAGCGCGTCGGCCGTCATCCACGGCTGGTGGGGCCTGGCCTGGGTGCTGTGGTGGTTGAGCCTCGTCCTCTGGGCGGTGTTCGTGTACTCGACGCTGATCGCCGTGGTCATCGGCGGGGACAAGCCGGGCCTGGCCGCCGGCATCAACGGCACCTGGTTCCTGCTCACGGTGGCGACGCAGTCGGTGTGCGTGCTGGCGGCGCTGCTCCTGCCCCGCCACGACAGCGACCTGCTGGCCTTCACCGCCGTCGCCGCGTTCACCCTCGGCATCGTGCTGTACCTCATCGTGATGACGATGGTGTTCCTGCGCTGGACGTTCCAGCCGCTCGCTCCGACGGAGGCCGATCCGCCGGCGTGGATCGCCGCCGGCGCGGTCGCCATCACGGTCCTGGCCGGCTCCAACCTCCTGCTGGCGTCGGCGGACTCCCCTCGGATCGCCCGGGTGGCGTCCTTCGTCGAGGGAGTGGTCATCCTGGCCTGGGCTACGGCCACGTTCTGGTTTCCGCTGATGGTGGCCATCGGGGTGTGGCGCCATCTCGTGCGGCGGGTGCCGCTGCGTTACCACCCTTCGTACTGGGCGCTCGTGTTCCCTCTGGGCATGTACGGCGTGGCGACCTACCGCATGCGCGCCGCCATCGATCTGACCGGGCTGGCGTGGGTGCCACAGGTGACGCTGGCGGTGGCGCTGGTCGCCTGGTCGGCCGCCTTCGCCGGCTTGGTGCACCAGGGGGTCGGTGCGGGGCGCCGGACCACCCGGGGTCCGTCCCCCTCCCGATGAGGAGGGTCACTCCGTTCCGGGGTCGCCGGCGCGGCCGTGCTTCCAATCGCCACGGACGACCGCCTGCGACCGCGGCAGGCCGACCTCGTCGAAGAGGTGCCGGCGGATCCGTTGCATGGCCGCGGCCTCCCCAGCCGCCCAGACGCGTGCTGGCGAAGGGAGCCGAGTGGAGGTGACCCACCGCACGAGGGCATCGCCCGGCCGCGCGCCCTCATCGAGCTCGCACCAGTGCACCGAGAGGCCAGGACGGGAAGGGAGCGCAAGGCGTCCGCTGTCGGCGGCGATCTCGACCACGACATCGACGTGCGCGCCGGCGGGCAGCGCCGGGAGCAGCGTGGCGATGGCGGGCAGGGCCGACTCGTCACCGGCCAACAGGAACTGCGGAGCCGTCGCGTCGACCTCGTAGCCCCGACCCGTCCCCGAGACGGCCACGGCCGCGCCCGGTCCCGCCGCGCCGGCCCACGCGGACAGCGGTCCGTGGCCGTGGCGCACGATCTCCACGTCGAGCTCGAGCAAGTCCGTATCCAAGCGCAGCGGCGTGACGGTGCGAATCACCGGACGGCCGCCATCGGCGTCGCGGAACTCGTTGCCGTTCCAGGACGGCAGGACCACGTCCGTCGTGCCGGGCGGGGGGAGCAGGAGCCTGACGCTGCCGGCCGGCAACCCGAGTTCCAAGCCGGCGAGCTGGGGACCGCCGAGGGTGACCCGCACCAGCCGCGGGCTCCGGTCCTCCCGCCTCACCACCTCGGCCCGGCGGAAGGCCGGGGGCTCCCGGCGCACTCGCACGGTGGTCATCGCCGGAGGGTAGGCGGGCCCGCGCCCGGTCACGCCTCCGGCACGACGAAGACGGAGTAGGCCGAGCCTCGCTGGCGCAGCGCGAGGAGCTCGTCGACCATCGCCCGGTCTACACCCTCCAGCCCCAGCATCGCCCGCTCGAAGACCGCCTCTGACCTCTCGGGCGAGGCGCCGTTGCCGATGCCCGCGGCGCGGAGGATGTCGCGCCGCAGCATCTCGGAACGGGCTCGCTGGCGTGCGCTCAGCGGGTCGTGCTGGGCGACCAACATGGCGTCGGGCGGTGGCACGGCTGCGCTCAAGAGATCGTCACTAGCGACGACGACGAGCCTGGAGTCGACCTGGTCAGCTCGCGCCGTGTGCCACGGGTCGAACGCGGACGACTCGCCCTGCGGCACCGACACCGAGAGGCCACGACGCCGCAGGTCGAGGAAGAGCCCCATCCCGACCCCGCCCCAGTCGCGGCGGTCGACCCAGTCGAGCAGGTAGCGCGCGTCCTCATCGAGGCTCTGGTCGAGCTCGTCGGCCAGCTCGGCCACCGCCGCGGAGTGGATCTCCTCCGGGAGGCGCACCGACGTCCCCCGCCAGACGAGCGTGATCGACAAGATCGCGCCGGCGGCGAGCGATGCGCCCACGATCACGGTCCTCGCCCGCGTGTGGCGGACGAGCGACCACGTCGACCACGCCACCGACAGCCACACCACGGCGGCGATGACCCACCACCACCGCATGACGTAGTTCCACATCGGCCCGGTGATCCGGGCGGTGCTGACGACGCCGAGCCCGGTGGCGAGGAGTGCGAGGGTCGCCAGCCGTCCGGCGCTGGGCGAGCCTCGCCGCGTCGCCGCCCACCCCACCGCCGCGGTCATCAGCAGGAGCAGCATCGCTGGGACGGCGGAGCTCGTCGTCGTACCGAAGAAGCCGTCGTCGCCGCCGGCCAGCCACCCGCCCGGGAACCCGACCTCGGTCCCCATGATGCCCCACGCCGTCCGCCACCCCGCGAACGGCTCTCCGGGATCGCGGGCGTAGGCCAGCAGCTCGCCCAGGTTCCCGTGGTCGCCGGTGATCTGCTGGATGATCGGCGGGAGCCACAACCCCACACCGACGGCGATGGAGATCAGCACGGTGCGGCGCACCCCCGTGACCCGGGGCCGTGCTTCCACGGGCTCCGTCACCGTGCCGCGGCTGGTGGCGGACCACCAGGCGAGGAGGCCGGCGCAGGCGCCGATCCCGACGACGAGGGCCGCGTAGCCGACGTGCGCCTGCACCGCGAACGTGCCCACCACGACCATGTACGGGAGCACCCTGAGATCGAGGTCGGCGATGCTCCACGCCAAGAGCATGTAGGTGAAGAACGGCAGCACCGCCACCCACGGGTTCCACGGGTCGATCAGCAGGTCGTTGCCGAGGCCCGCGCACAGGGCCAGGAGCACGACGGCGACGAGGACGGTCGCCTCTCGTCCACCACGCCGGTGGGCGACCACGAGTGAGCCGGCGAGGGCCGCGGCGTTCGCGACGCCGACGCCGATGAGCGCACCCATGAGCCCGAACACCCAGGTGAAGGGGGCCACCAGCCAGAACAGGAGTGGGCCGGGATGGTCCCAGTCGAAGCGCGACCAGGCCCCGGTGAGCGGGGTGTGCCCGCCGCCGACCTCACCCATGCGCACGACCTCGAGCGCCCTATCTCCGGAAGGGTGCCACGCGTCGCCGATGAGCCCGACGAGGGTGGCGACGATCGGCAGGAGCACGAGCACCATCGCCAGGCCGACCCAGCGCCGATCCTGCCGTCGGGCGGCGGTGGGATCACGGCCGGCCGCACCGCCGGGAGCCTCAACCCGTTGCCCGGCGACGACCATCGGTCGGGCATGCTAAGAGGCTGCGGCGGGAGAGGTGCGTCTCGACGCCCAGCCGGCGCGGACGGCGGAAGTGACCTTCGGCCCTATCCGGTCCCGCCGGCGGCGCGTATCGCGTGGGGAGACGAGGGAGCCGCCGATGGGATCGACCCGCCGTAGGGAACATAGGGCGCGATGAGCAACACCACCGTCCAGGTCTCGGTCACCGTGCGCGACATGCTGCGGGCCGACTGGCTGCCCACGACATGGTGCCCGGGCTGCGGGCTCGGGATCGTCATGAACGCCATCGTCCAGGCGGTGCGCCATCGCGGCTTGAGCAAAGACCGGTGCACCATGGTCTCGGGAATCGGCTGCACCGGCCGCATGTCGGGCTACGTCGACATGAACACGCTGCACACGACGCACGGTCGGGCGACCGCGTTCGCCACCGGCATCAAGCTGGCCCAGCCCGACATGACCGTGATCACCGTCATGGGCGACGGCGACGCGATGGCCATCGGCGGCAACCACCTGGTGCACGCCATGCGGCGCAACATCGGCATGGTCGCCGTGGTGGTGAACAACAACGTTTACGGCCTCACCGGCGGCCAGTCCTCCCCCACCACACCGATCGGTGGCCACTCCACCACCGCGGCGTCCGGATCATTCGAGCGGCCGATGAACCTCGAGCTGCTGGCCGCCACGGCCGGGGCCGCCCTGTACGCCCGGGCGACGGTGTTCCACACCGCGCCCCTGGTCAAGACGCTCGAGAGCGCGCTAGCCGTCGACGGGTTCGCCCTGGTCGAGGTGCTCAGCAACTGCCACACCATCTACGGCCGAATGAACGGCACCCCAGAGGCCGCCGACATGATGCTGCCCATGGACGCCGCGACGTGGCGCACCACGCCGGTGCTCGAGCGCCGCGGCCTGCGCCCCGTCCGGGTCACCCGCGCCACCACCACCATCGGGCCCGCCCTGGCCGACGGCGGCGCGGTCCATCGCGACCCGTGGGAGCGCCGCGGGGTGGTGTGGCAGCGGGCGGGCTCGCGCGATCTGAGCCACCTGTTGCACGACGAGCTCGAGGGGGGCCAGCGATGGCCGTGATCACGCCCGGGATCTACGGCATCCGTGTCCATGTCGAGCTGTGCAAGGCGTGCGGGCTGTGCACCGCGTTCTGCCCGCAGCAGGTGCTGGCCCCGGATGCCGATGGGATCCCGCAGACCCCCGGGCTGGACCGGTGCATCGGCTGCAAGCT
>DASTFY010000071.1:0-2440 GCA_035719525.1 Acidimicrobiales bacterium | reverse complement strand
GCGAAGAAGCCGCCGCCACACCCGTTGTCCCCGCTGGCCGAGAAGGTGGTCATGGCCTCGATGGCAGTGTCGACCATCTGCGTGCCGGCTGGCCCGTCGAAGCGGGCCCAGCCGTCGCGTCCTACGCCGGGAAAGCGGCCCACGATCGCTGCACTCGGCTCGGCCACGGGTCGGCAGTCTGGCATGGGTAGGTTGCTGCAGACATGGAGCTCACTGCCGGCCAGGTCGAGTCCTTCGAGCAGGATGGCGTCGTCCTGCTGCCGGCCCTTCTCGATGACCGGTGGGTACGGCTCCTCGAGACGGCGGTCGATCGCAACATCGCCGAGCCGAGCGAATGGGCCCAGCACTACACCCCACCGGGGGAGCCGGGGCAGTTCTTCGGGGACTACTGCAACTGGGACCGCATCCCCGAACTACGGCGGGTGGCGTACGAGTCGGGCCTGGCCGCGGCGGCCCGGCGGCTCATGTCGTCGAGCACCAGCCGCTTCTTCCACGAGCACGTGCTGGTGAAGGAACCCGGCACCCGCGAGGTCACCCCCTGGCACCACGACCAGCCCTACTACTGCGTCGACGGCGACCAGACCGTGAGCTTCTGGGTGCCCCTCGATCTTGTACCGGCCGCGGCCGGTGTCGAGTTCGTGGCTGGCTCGCATCGCTGGGGTCGATGGTTCGTCCCTCGCCGTTTCGTCGACCACGTTCCCTACGCCGAGGCCGATGATCGGTTCGAGCTGGTTCCCGACATCGACGCGGAACGAGCCCATCATCGGATCGTCGCCTTCGACGTGGTGCCCGGCGACGTCATCGCCTTCCATTTCCGCACCCTGCACGCGGCGCCGGGCACCGAGGCGCTGACCACGCGGCGACGGGTCGTGTCCTTCCGCTGGATCGGTGACGACGCAACGTTCGCGGTGCGGCCGTGGCTGCATTCACCGCCCTTCGAGCAACGCGGGCTGCTCGAGGGCGGCGTCCTCGACGACGAGCGCTTCCCGCTGGTGCCGTAGTCGGACCAGACTGGATCCCGTGCCGTACAACTCGACGGGTCGGGTCGTCCACGACGCCGACGCCCACATCATGGAGACGCCGACATGGCTGCGCGACCATGCCGACCCGGACCTGCGGGAGCGCATCGCCCCACTCACCTACTCCAGCGGCAACGAGCTGCGCCAGACCGGCGAGCCGGACGAGCAGCTGCGCGACCTGACGGCCGCCTTCGACCGGCTGCGGGCCACCCACGGCTCGGACGACTACCGGCAGGTCGAGGCCGCGGAGGTCATGCAGCGCAAGAACTTCGCTGCCACCGGCGCCTTCATCGCCGAGGACCGGCCACGAGCTCTTGATCTGCTCGGCTTCTCCAGCCAACTCGTCTTCAACACGTTCCACAACCGCCGCCTGCGGGACTGGGAGCACGGGCCCGACGCCGAGTTGGCGGTCGGCGCGGCCCGGGCGCACAACCGCGGCATGTTCGAGTTCTGTTCGGTCGACCCTCGCCTGCTGCCCACGTGCTACGTGCCGCTGGCTGATCTCGAGCAGGCACCGGCGCTGGCGAAGGAAGCCCTCGCGATGGGGGCGGCAGCGCTCCTGGTGGCGTCGGGCTGCCCACCCGGGCACTCGCCCAGCCACATCGGCCTGGACCCCGTGTGGGCCCAGGCCCAGGAGGCCGGCATCCCCGTCGTCCTCCACGTCGGCGGGACCGGCGACCTGATCGACCCGGCCTACTTCCGCAACGGCCTGCCCGTCCCACCTGACTTCCACGGTGGCGAGGAGAACTTCCGCTCGGTCGACTACATGGGCATCCCCGGCCCGCCGGCGCAGACGCTGGCCACGATGATCTTCGATGGTGTGCTGGAGCGCTTCCCCGACCTGCGCATCGGCGTCATCGAGCAGGGCGCGATCTGGGTGCCGTCGTGGATGCGCCAGATGGAGTCCGCGTTCGAGGCCTTCTCCCGCCACGAGGATCGGCTGCGGGCGCTGTCGCTGCGGCCGAGCGAGTACGTCCGCCGCCAGGTCCGCTTCACGCCCTACCCGACCGAGGACGTCGGCTGGATCATCGCCCAGGCCGGGCCGGAGGTCTGCCTGTTCTCCTCGGACTACCCCCACGTCGAGGGCGGCCGCCGGCCCATCGAGCGCTTCGAGGCCTCACTGGGCGACGCCGCCGACGACGTGCGGGAGCGCTTCTACCGCACGAACTTCGAAGACCTGATGGGCACCGCGTTGGTACCGGCCTGACCCAGTGCGTCCGCCTTGGCCGAGCCCGATCGTGGCCGATCCCACCGCGTCTATCGCACACATATCGGCCATGAATGCCGACGGAGCGGAGGATGACGACGAATCAGCAATCCACCGCGATCCTCAGCGCCTGGCACACCTCGGCCATCCGGTCCGGCCCGAGTGTCGTGACGTAGTCGACGAGGTGCGCCGAGCGCATTGTTTGCAGGTTGTC
>DASTFY010000070.1:0-5576 GCA_035719525.1 Acidimicrobiales bacterium | reverse complement strand
GACACCAACCGCGCCGGGGTGACGTCGAACCCCCAGTTCCGGACCTCGGCGTGCTTGGGCGTGACCGTCACGCCGGCGGTGTGCCCGGCATCGGTCAACCCGTAGACCTTGGTCACCTCGTTTGAACCGCGCTCCTCGATCGGGATCACAGCCCCGGTCGTGGCCCTGAGATCGAACGATGTGGTCGGCGCGGCAACGTAGAAGGGCACATCGCTGTCGCGGGCGGCCAGCGCCTTGAGATAGGTGCCGATCTTGTTCGCCACGTCGCCGTTGGCCGCCACCCGGTCGGCGCCGACGATCACCAGATCGACCAGACCAGACCGCAGGATGTGTCCGGCGGCGTTGTCGACGACGACGGTGTGGGGCACGCGGCGCTGCCCCAGCTCCCAGGCCGTCAGCGCGGACCCCTGGTTGCGGGGGCGGGTCTCGCTCACCCAGACGTGCACCGCCAAGCCCCGCTCGCGTGCGATGTAGATGGGCGCGGTCGCGGTTCCCCATTCCACGCACGCCAGCCATCCGGCGTTGCAGTGGGTCATCAACTGGACCGGGCGGCCGACTCGATCGGCGACGTCGCGGATGAGCCGGGCCCCGATCTCGCCGATGGCACGGCACGCCGTCGCGTCCTCGTCAGCCATGCGATCGGCGAGAACCCGCGCCGCGGCTGCCCGCAGCTCCTGGGCTCGAGGACGCAGCTCCTGCTCCATGCGTTCCAGGGCGTGACGCAGGTTCACCGCGGTCGGTCGTGTGGCCGTCAACTTGGCCAGGGCGGCGTCGAGCGACTGGTCGGAGGGCTTGTTCGCCATGGCCAGAGCCACGCCGTGGGCGGCGGCCACACCGATGAGGGGCGCCCCCCTGACCTGCATCCCCTGGATGCCCGTCACCGCGTCGTCGACGCTGCGCCACCGCTGAGTGGCGTAGCGGTGCGGCAGGTGGCGCTGGTCGATCACCAGGACGGCCTGACCGTCCCACCAGATCGTTCGCTTGATGTTCGCGCCCACCACGGCGGACGTTACCCGTCGCCATCCGCGGGCAGCCCCGCCCCACCCTCGTGCCAGACTGCCGGCTCGCCGCCTCGCGGGTGGCCTGCCACCGTACGCATCTGGAGGCCGCGCCATGACCCACGCATCGTTGGCGGTTGCCGCGGCGGCGGTGCTGGCCGCCGCCGGCTGCCGATCCGTGGCCGACGGCGCGGCGAAGGACACGGCAGCAACGGCGGCGACGGTTGTCGAGACCAATGCCGTCATCGAGCGCGTCGTGGACGGTGACACCGTGGACGTCGTGGTCGACGGGCGACGGGAGCGGGTGCGCCTCATCGGCATCGACACCCCGGAGACCAAGGACGAGGACGGCCCGGTCGAGTGCTACGGCCCTCAAGCCACCGCCGTCACCTCGGCGCTGCTCCCCGAAGGGACCCCGATCCGCCTCGAGCGCGACGTGGAGCCGCGAGACGACTACGGACGGCTGCTCGCCTACGTGCACCGGGGCCGGGACGGGCTGTTCGTCAACGTCGAGCTGGCCCGCCAGGGCGCGGCCACGACGCTGTCGATCCGGCCCAACACGACCCATGCCGGAGCCATACGAGCGGCCGAGGCCGCGGCCCGGCGCGCCCGCCTCGGCTTGTGGGGGGTGTGCCCAGCGCCGTAGATGGGCGCACGGATAGCGTGACGACGTGCCGGAACGCGGGTCCTCCCTCGCCGAACGCCTCGGCTACCGGGCCGAGGACCGGGTGGTCATCATCAGCTGTGACGACCTCGGCATGTGCCACGCCCTGAACGTCGGCGTCTATACGGCCCTCCGCCACGGCGCGGCGACGTGCGCGTCGCTCATGGTCCCGGGCCCGTGGGCCCGGCACGCGGCGTCCGAGTACGGCGACGAGGACCTCGGCGTCCACTTGACCCTCAACGCGGAGCACACCCGGTACCGCTGGGGGCCGATCACGCAGGCCCCTTCGTTGATCGACGGCGACGGCGGGTTTCCGCGCGCCATCGACGACCTGTGGGAGCACGCTGACCCCGAGGAGGTCCGCCGGGAGTGCCGGACGCAGCTCGAACGAGCGCTCGAGTGGGGCATCGACGTCACCCACCTCGCCCCCCACCTCTCCGCGATGTCCTTGCGACCGGAGTTCTTCGACATCTACCTGGACCTGGCCGTCGACTTCCAGCTACCCATCCGCTTGCCCTCCACCGTGGGTGAGCGGGAGGCAGGCTTCCCGTTCCGCCACCTGGCGGCCGAGGAGGGCGTGGCGTTCCCGGACCACTTCGACAACGCGTGGCGGGCCGGCAGCCGCGACCGCATCAAGCGGGAGATCGCCAACCTCCGACCTGGCGTCACCGAGATGCACGTCCAGCCGGCGATCGACACGCCGGAGGTCCGGGCCATATCGCCCGACGCAGAGGGCTGGGTCGACGACTTCGACCTCATCATGGACCCGGCCCTGCGGGAAGCCCTCGACGCGGCGGGCGCCGTCAGGATCGGCTACCGGGACCTGCGCGACGTGATGCGGCGGGACGCCGGCGCCCGCAGCTCGGCCTGACGCCGCTCCGACTACGCGACGGCCCTAAGCGCAGCGGCGAGCGGCGACGAAGATCTAGACGACCCGCGAGCCGTACATCTCCCCGAGGGGATCGGCGATGAGCTCGACCCGTTCACCGTCCGGGCCCCCGAAGTACAGCGACGTCTTCCCCACCTGCTCGGCGGCCACGCCGGTGTCGGCCAGCTTGTCCCGCAGGTGGCGCCACCGGGGCGGATCGACCGAGATGGCCAGGTGATGCAGCCCGCCCAGCACCTCGGCGTAGGCGCCCAGGTCGAGACCGGGTAGGTCGAAGAACGCCAGGGCGTTGCCGTGGCCGATGTCGAAGAAGAAGTGGGTCGACCCCTGATAGTCGCGGTTCTCGAACAGCTCCGTCAGCGGGAACTCCAGGAGATCCTGGTAGAAGGCGATGGTGGTGGCCACGTCGGAGCACAGCAGGGCGACGTGGTGTACACCACGGGCGGCCGACGCCGGGCGCTCGTCGCGCGGGCGCAGGTGCAGGCGCCGCAACTCGGCCCACTCCTCGGTCCGGTCGATCCCCGCGCCGTGCCGATGCTCGGCTCCCATCAGGCGTGCGCCCGCAGGACCTCGGCCGCCGCTCCCGAGCGCAGCACGTCGAACAGCACGCCGGTGTGGCCCGCGGCCTTGAGCCGGCCTTGCATGTACGCGACGTTGGGGTCGAGGCTACAGTCCTCCTTGGCGATGGTGATGACGACGTCGGCGCCGTCGGGCCCCACGACGACCTCGTCCTTCTTGCCCAGCACCACTCGGTACTGCACCGTCGCCGGCCCGGAGGTGACCGCTCCCGCGCTCACCGGGCGACCGACTCCCGGATCCCGGCGAAGAGGTCGTCCTCGACGGTGCCGGGCTCGGGCTGCCCCACCAGGGACCGGGCCAGGATCCAGTCCTCGTAGGGGTAGGTCTCGGCCAGCTCCTCGTCGGTGAGGCCGAACCAGAACGCCTCGCTGGGGTCGACCTGGGTGGCGTGGGCCCGCAGGGCGCCGGATCGGGCCCACAGGTAGTCGGCGATGTTCACCTGGGTCGTGATGCGGCCGTCCTGGTCGGGCCGTTCGAACCAGGCATCGTCGAAGGGCGAGGCGCCGCGGAGGTCGAGCAACGCCTGGTGTACGGCGAGCAGGCGCCGGCGGCTCCACACGGTGAAGTACAGCTTGAGGGGCTGCCACGGCTCGCCGTGCTCCGGGTACCACGCCGGGTCGCCGGCCCGCTCGAACGCAGGGACCGAGATGTCGTGGACGCGGAGGTGGTCAGGGTGGGGGTAGCCCTGCTGATCGTCGTTGTAGGTGACGATCACCTGGGGCCGGGTACGCCTGATCTCGGCCACCAGCCGGCCGACGGCTTCGTCGAAGTCGGCCTGGTGGAAGCTGGCGGGATCGTCATTGGCCGGGCTGTCCTTCATACCCGAGTCCCGGTAGCCCAACATCACCACCTCGTCGAAGCCGATGACCTCGGCCGAGCGGGCCAGCTCTAGCGGGCGCAGCTGGGCCAGCGTGGCTTTCTCCTCCTCGGGGGTCAGCCCGTGGAAGGGCTGCCCGGGCTCGCGCAGCGACGGGTTGTGCAGTTCTCCCTCCTCGCCACCGGTGCAGCACACGAGCACGGTGCGGACGCCCTCCGCGTGGTAACGGGCCATCGTCGGAGCGCCCTTGGACGCCTCGTCGTCGGGATGGGCATGAAGGGTCAGCACGCACAGTGGGGTGCCTGTGAAGTCGACATCAGCCACAGGGCCACGCTATCGGCCGGCCCCGCGGAGTGGTCGATCCGGCATCGTCCGTGCTGAACACGGTCGCGATCGGCCGCCGCGCGCTGTTGGCCCCGTCGGCTGCCCGAGGAGTCCCGGACAGGTCGCTACGCTGCGTGTTCACGGCGGGCGAGTGATCGCCCTCGTTCATGGACCACCCAGGCACCTCGGCGGAATGATGTGCTCCTGGGCCGGACAGACAGGCGGAAGGGGCCACTTCGATGGCACTCGTGATTGTTGGCATCGCGGTCGCGGTGCTGTTCGTCGTGTGGGCGGTGAGCGGCGTGCGCGTCGTGCGACCGTTCGAGCGGGGCGTGGTGGAACGCGTCGGGAAGTACCGCTCCACGGTGAACCCCGGGCTGCGCATGACGATCCCGTTGGTCGACACCGTGCGGATGGTCGACATGCGCGAGCAGGTGCTCGACGTGACCGCGCCGGACGTGATCACCAAGGACAACGTGACCGCCGGCGTCGACGCGGCCGTGTTCTACGCGCCGACCGACCCTGAGAAGCTCGTCTACAGCGTGGCCAACTTCACGATGGCGCTCAGCAAGCTCACCCAGACCGGACTGCGCACTGCGGTGGGCGACCTGCAGCTCGACGACGCGCTGACGGCGCGGGAGGTCCTCGGGCTGCAGCTGCGGGAGAGCCTCGACGAGGCCACGGATTCCTGGGGAGTGGAGGTCCGCCGGGTCGAGATCCAGCGGTTCGAGCCGCCTCCCGATCTCGTCGCGGCGATGCACGAGCAGGTCCGGGCCGAGCGCCTCCGCGTCGCCACCGTCACGCAGGCGGACGGCGACAGACAGGCCTCTATCGCCCGGGCCGAGGGCGAGCGTCAGGCTCGCATCTTCGAGGCCGAGGCGGACCGCGAGGCCAGGGCCCTGCGAGCCGAAGGCGACGCCGCCGCCATGCGGACCATGGCCGATGCCGAGCGCTACCGCCACGAGGTGGCCGCAGCAGCCCAGGCCGTGGCGATCAAGCTCGTCTACGAGGCCATCCACGAGGGTGGCGCTACTCCCGAGGTACTGGCGGCCACCTACATCGAGGCGCTCCGCGAGATGTCGAGCGGTCCCGGGACGACCGTCGTCATGCCCGGCGAGGGCACCAGCCTGACGTCCGCCCTGGCCGGCATCGCGTCGCTGTTCCCCCGTCGCTCGGCCGGCAACGGCCTCCCGCCGCTGCCGCCTCCCACCACCGGCTGATCGCCTTCCTGCCGGGCGCGGTGACGCCCGCGCGACGCGTGGTCGCGATGACCGCATCTGCGTCCCAACGTGCCGCGGCGACGTGCCG